>JBEVDF010000220.1:0-3084 GCA_040514145.1 Aeromicrobium sp. | reverse complement strand
GGTTGAGGCACTCGCCGAGGGCGTTGTACACGTGGCCCTTGGTGATGTCGCCGACCGGCACCGAGATCGGGCCGCCGGTGTCGCGCACCTGCGAGCCACGGACGAGTCCGTCGGTCGGCTGCAGCGAGATGGCACGGACCATGCCGTCACCGATGTGCAGGGCGACCTCCAGGGAGAGGACCCTCTTCTCCCCCAGGAACTCCAGCTCCACCTCGAGCAGGTTGTACATCTCCGGCATCGAGTCGACGGGGAACTCCACGTCGACCACGGGCCCGATCACGCGGGCGATCCGGCCGGTGTTGCCCTGGCCCTCGCCGGTCTTGGTCTCTTCAGCAGTCGCAGTCATGTTCTCTCACTCACTCCCGGCGTTGGCGTCGGCGAGCGCGTTGACGCCACCGACGATCTCGCTGATTTCTTGGGTAATGCCGGCCTGGCGGGCCTGGTTGGCGATTCGGGTGTACTTCTTGATCAGTTCTTCGGCGTTGTCCGTCGCGGACTTCATCGCCTTCTGACGGGCGGCCAGCTCGGACGCCGCCGCCTGCAGCAGGGCGAAGAAGATGCGGCTCTGGACGTACTTGGGCAGCAGCCCGTCCAGCACCTCCTCCGGCGACGGCTCGAACTCGTAGAGCGGGAGCACCTCGTCGGTCTCGGGGGCGTCCGTCCCCTCCACGACCTCGAGCGGGAGCAGCCGGATGTCGCGCGGCTCCTGCACCAGCATCGTGCGGAACTGGGTGAAGACCACGTGCACCTCGTCGACGCCGGGGGGAAGCTCGCGCTCCTCGCCGTCCTCCTCGATGGTCCTGGTCTCCGCCTCGTCGTTGAGGAACGCCCCGATCAGCGCGTGCCCGATGGCCTCGGCGACCTCGTAGTTGGGCTGGTCGCTGTGCCCGGTCCACGAGTCGACGATCCGGCGGTTGCGGAACCGGTAGAACGCCTCGGCCTTGCGCCCGGAGACGTAGGTGTCCACGTCCAGGCCCGACTCCTCGAGCCTGGTGCGCAGCCGCTCGGCCTCCTTGAGCACGCTCGAGGAGTAGGCGCCGGCCAGGCCGCGGTCGCTGGTGATCACCAGGATCGCTGCCCGCTTCGGGTCCTCGGGCTCGGTGGTCAGGGCGTGGTCGACGTTGGAGTACGTCGCCACGGCCGAGACCGCACGGGTCAGCTCACGGGCGTACGGCGCTGCCGCCTGGGCCCGCTGCTGCGCCTTGATGATCCGGGACGCAGCGATGAGCTCCATGGCGCGCGTGATCTTCTTCATCGACTCGGTCGACTTGATCCTGGCGCGGTACTCCCGCAGGGACACTGCCATCGTCAGGCCTTCTTCTGCTTGACGATCTGCTCCTGGTCGATGTCCTCGTCCTCGAGCGCCTCGTGCTCCTCGTGGCCGGACTTGATCGATCCGCCCTCGCTGGTCTCGAACTGGTCGAGGAACTCGTCGTAGGCCTTCTCGCACGAGCTCTCGGTCTCGTCCTCGAACTTCATCGACTCACCGATGGTGTCGAGGATGTCCTTGTGCGAGCGGCGGATGAAGTCGAGGAACTCCTGCTCGAAGCGCAGCACGTCGTCGGTCGGGACGCGGTCGAGGCGGCCCGAGGTGCCCAGCCAGAGCGAGATGGTCATCTCCGGCACCGGGTACGGCGAGTACTGCGGCTGCTTGAGCAGGGCCATCAGGCGCTGCCCGCGGTCCAGCTGCTGGCGCGACGCCGCGTCGAGGTCGGAGGCGAACATCGCGAACGCCTCCATGGCGCGGAACTGCGCCAGGTCGACCTTGAGCGAACCGGTGACAGTCTTCATCGCCTTGGTCATCGCCGCGCTGCCGACCCGCGAGACCGACACACCGACGTCGATGGCCGGGCGCTGGTTGGACGCGAACAGGTCCGACTGCAGGAAGATCTGGCCGTCGGTGATGGAGATGACGTTGGTCGGGATGTACGCCGAGACGTCGTTGGCCTTGGTCTCGATGATCGGCAGACCGGTCATCGAGCCCGCGCCCAGCTCGTCGCTGAGCTTGGCGCAACGCTCCAGGAGCCGGCTGTGCAGGTAGAAGACGTCGCCCGGGTAGGCCTCGCGGCCCGGCGGGCGGCGCAGCAGCAGCGACACGGCGCGGTACGCCTCGGCCTGCTTCGACAGGTCGTCGAAGATCACCAGGACGTGCTTGCCCTGGTACATCCAGTGCTGGCCGATGGCCGAACCGGTGTACGGGGCCAGGTACTTGAAGCCCGCCGAGTCCGACGCGGGGGACGCGACGATCGTCGTGTACTCCAGGGCGCCGGCAGCCTCGAGGGCGCCGCGCACGCTGGCGATGGTCGAGCCCTTCTGACCGATGCCGACGTAGATGCAGCGGACCTGCTTGGTCGGATCGCCCGACTCCCAGAATTCCTTCTGGTTGATGATCGTGTCGATCGCGATGGCGGTCTTGCCGGTCTGACGGTCGCCGATGATCAGCTGACGCTGGCCACGGCCGACCGGGGTCAGCGAGTCGATCGCCTTCAGACCGGTCATCAGGGGCTCGTGGACGCTCTTGCGCTGCATGACGTTCGGCGCCTGGAGCTCCAGGGCGCGACGTCCTTCGATGCCGGTGATCTCACCGAGGCCGTCGATCGGGTTGCCGAGCGGGTCGATGACGCGGCCGAGGTAGCCCTCGCCGACGGGGACCGAGAGGACCTCGCCGGTGCGCTTGACCTTCTGTCCTTCTTCGATGCCCTCGAAGTTGCCGAGGATGACCACACCGATCTCGCGGACGTCGAGGTTCAACGCCAGACCGAGAGTGCCGTCCTCGAACTCGAGCAGTTCGTTGGCCATCGCCGAGGGAAGACCCTCCACCTGCGCGATGCCGTCGGCCGCCGACGCAACGACGCCGACTTCTTCGGCCTCGCCCTGCGTCGGGGTGTAATCCGACACGAACTTCTGCAACGCGTCGCGGATCTCCTCCGGACGAATCGAGAGTTCAGTCATGCTGTGTGCCTGCCTTCTTGTGCGAACGATGCGTTCTGGTCAGCCTGCGATGCGCCGGCGGGCGGCCTCGAGGCGGGTGGACATGGTGGCGTCGACGACCTCGTCGCCCACGGCGACGGCGATG
This sequence comes from Aeromicrobium sp., assembly GCA_040514145.1. Lineage (GTDB taxonomy): Bacteria > Actinomycetota > Actinomycetes > Propionibacteriales > Nocardioidaceae > Aeromicrobium. The sequence continues at coordinate 8 of JBEVDF010000220.1, read as the reverse complement.
CCGCCGAT
>JBEVDF010000169.1:0-9113 GCA_040514145.1 Aeromicrobium sp. | reverse complement strand
CCGAGGTCGATCAGCAGCTGGTTGCGGCGGCTGGAGGCACCGTCGGTCAGCGACTCGATCGTGTCGGCCGCACCGAGCTGGTCCAGGCGCAGCTTCGTCCACCACGCGATGAGGACCCGGGTGGCCTCGGCTGCCGCGAAGGGCAGGTCGGCGGCCGTCTGGGTGGCGGGGCCGCCGGTCGGCGCCGCGGGGGCGGCGGCCTGCTGCGGCGCGCTCTCCTGCGTGACGGCCTCCGGGGCCTCGTCCTCCACGGGCGCGGGATCCTCGTCGGTCCCGTACACGGCCGCGGCGTCGCGCTCGACGTTCAGCACCTCGACGCTCGGGTAACCGGGCAGCTTCAGCGTGCCGGCCGCCAGGTTGGCGACGGTCGGGGCCGAGCCCACGCCGACCTCGACGAAGCGCTCGACGCCCAGCCCGCCCTCCTCGACGGGGCTGAACATGAGGTCCTGCGTCTCGATCCAGCGCACGGGGCTGGCGAACTGCCAGGCCAGCAGCTCGATCAGCAGGTCGCGGCACAGCACGCCCGGGTCCTGCGACCGCTGGACCGTGGTGCCGACGTACTGCTCGACCTCGCGGATGAAGTCCTCGTCCAGGGAGAACGGCTTCGGCACCAGGTTCGGGACGTAGCGGCCCTCGAGGATCGACGGGTCGATCGTGGGCGGCAGCAGGTCCTGCAGCTTGTGGCGGAAGTCCGGCACGCCGCCGTGCAGCACGCGGCTGTGGAACGGCACGTCGATGCCGGGCACGAGGATGAACGCGGCCTTGCCACCGAACCGCTCGCGGCGCTCGGCCACGTCCTTCTCCAGGGCCTCGAGGCCGCGGACGGTGCCGGCGATGGCGTACTGCGAGCCGCGCAGGTTGTAGTTGACGATCTGCAGGAACTCGCCCGACGCCTCACCGACGCCCTCGACGTAGGCCGTCACCTCGTCGTCGGCCAGGCCGATCTGCGAGGGGCGGATCGCGGCGAGGCGGTAGTCGCTGCGGCCCTTCTCGTCACGGGGCACGAGGGTGTGCATGACGGAGCCGCGCTGGAACACGACCTCGACGACGGCCTCGAGGCTGATGACGCCCGAGACCGCGGCGAGCGCGTTGTACTCGCCGACGGAGTGGCCGGCCAGCACCGCACCGTCCACGAACGCGCCACCCTCACGCAGCTCGGCCATCTGGGCGGCGCCCAGCACGGCCATCGCGACCTGCGTGAACTGCGTCAGGTAGAGCACGCCGTCGGGGTGGTGGTGCGTGACGCCGTGGACGGTCAGCTCGGTGGGGTTGTCGCGCACGACGGTCAGGATCGAGAAGCCGAGCGCGGACCGGGTGTGCTTGTCGGCCCGGTCCCAGACCTCGCGCGCCTCGGGGCTGCGCTGGTAGCCGGCCATGCCCATGCCGGGGCTCTGGATGCCCTGACCGGGGAAGGCGTAGGCGGTACGGGGCGCGTCCAGCACGGCCGAGGCCGCCATGACGATCTCGCCCTCGGCACGCACGGTGACGTCGAGGACCTCGCGGCCATGGGACAGGCCGACACGGTCGGCGCGGACCTCCACCTCGGCGCCCGGGGCGACCGGGGCCATGAAGCGGGTGGTCCAGCCGGCGATGCGGCGGCCGGTCTCGTCGGCGACCGCGTGCTGCGCGGCGGCGGAGGTCCACATGCCGTGCACGATCGGCGCGCCGAGGCCCGCCAGGCGGGCGGCGGCGATGCTGGTGTGGATCGGGTTGTGGTCGCCGGTGACCGAGGCGAAGGCGCCCAGGTCGGACGGCGCGGTCACGGTCACACGGGCCCGGGTGCGGCGCGGGGTGTCCTTGACCTCGTCGTCGCCCAGGACGTCGCCGGCACGCGCGGGGTCGGCCAGCGTGGCCGCACCGGTGCGGCCGCGGATCGCGAACCGCTCGCGCATCGTGGCGACGTCGCCGACGGTGACGTCGACGGTGACGACACGTCCGTACTGCGACTCCTCCACGCCGGCCAGTGCGGCGCGGATCTCCAGCGAGGTGCGCTCGGCGGGCAGCGGCGCGGCGGTGATCGCGTGGTCGAGGTGGACCAGGTCGAGCATGCCCTCGACGACGGGGACGCCGTCGGCGTTCCGGGCCTGGCCGATCACGGCGAAGACCGCGGGCCAGGCGAGGCCCACGAGCACGTCCGGAACGCGGTGGCGGCCCAGCACGAGCGGGCCGGCGCTGACGGCCGCGTGATCGGCGGCCAGGTCCGGATCCCAGTCGACGTCGAGGTGCGCGACGCCGTCGGAGACCTCGGGCAGGCTGCCGGCGACGGCACCGCTGACGATCTGCGCCATGGCGGCCACGGCGGAGTCGGTGGTCACGACGGGAGCGTGGCCGCGCGCGGCGCCTGAAGGCACCTCGATGCGCAGCGTCAGGTCGCGGCCGTGGCCCAGCGGCACGGTCAGGTCGGCCGCGGAGTCGCCCGCGGCGACGAGCCGAGCGCCCGTGGCGGCCTGCTCGGCCGCATCGGTGTCGGTCAGCACCCACTCGGCGCCGAGGCGGTGCACGGGGTTGCTGACGGTGCGGCCCGCCCAGACCACGTCGGGCGCGGCCAGGACGACCGCGAGCGGGGCGGCGAGTCGGCTGTCGCCCTCACGGCGGCGGGCCGGCACGCGCTGCGGGGCGCGACCCGAGGCGAGCAGGGCGTCGACCGCGGCGTCCTCGAAGCGCTGCAGCAGGTCGGCCACGGGCTCGTCGACCTGCGTGATGCCGGCGACGCTGGCGGTGCCGGGGATGACGCAGACCTCGTCGGCGCCGTAGCGCGGGTCGTGCGCCTGCCACAGGGAGTCCGAGCGCCACCAGCGGCGCACATCGGCGTCGATCACCGGGACGAAGTTCACGGGCTTGCCGGCCATGCGGCAGACCTCGACGAAGAACGCCTCGTCGGCGGGGTGCAGGGTCACCGAGGTGGCGTCGGGGTACGCCTCCAGCAGGCGGGTGAGGGCGGCCGGACCGTCCTCCACGTCGGCCGGCTCGGCGAAGAGCGTGGCGATCTCGCCGCGGTCCTGCTCGGCCAGGCGGGCCTCGGCGCGCTGTGCCAGCGCGTGGAAGCGGTCGCGCAGCGACACGTCGAGCCACTGGGCCGAGCCGTCGGCGGCGGTGCCGGAGAGCTCGACGAAGCGGCCGAGCCAGCGGGCGTAGGTCATGGAGGCGACGTCGCCGAAGTACGGCTTGGCGGTGCGGTCGAGCGCTTCGACGATCTCGTCACGGCGCGCGGCGACCGCGTCGGCGTCTCCGGCGACCTCGTCCAGGAGGCGGCCGGTGCGCGAGGCGGTGTTGTCGATCTCGTGGATGTCCGCACCGAGCTGGCTGCGGCCCGAGGCCATGCCGTTCTTGGCGGTGCCGGCGCCGACCCAGGCGCCCGTGCCGCGGGTCTCGACCAGCAGCTGCTTGACCTCGGGGGCCGTCGTGGCCTCGAGGGTCGCCATGGCGGCGGTGCCGACGAGGATGCCGTCGACGGGCATGTCGAGGAAGCCGTGACGCTGGGCCCACGTGCCGGTCAGCCAGGCGGCCGCGGCGTCGGAGGTGCCGATGCCGCCGCCGACGCACAGGACGACGTTCGACTGGGCGCGCAGCTCGCTGTAGGTGGCCAGGATCAGGTCGTCGAGGTCCTCCCACGAGTGGTGGCCGCCGGCGCGGCCGCCCTCGACCTGGACGATGACGGTGCGGTCGACCTTCTTGGCGATCGCGAGGACCTCGCGGATCTGGCGCACGGTGCCGGGCTTGAACACGACGTGCTCGATGCCGGCCTCGGTCAGCTCGTCGACGAGCGCGACGGCGTCGTCCAGCTCGGGGATGCCGGCCGTGACGATGACGGCGTCGATCGGGGCGCCGGCGGCGCGGGCGCGCTGGACGAGGCGGTTCTGGCCCAGCTGCAGGCGCCACAGGTAGGGGTCGAGGAACAGCGAGTTGAACTGGAACGTCGCGCCCTCGTCGAGCAGCGAGTCCAGTTCGGCGATGCGGGCGTCGAAGATCTCCTCGGTCACCTGTCCACCGCCGGCGAGCTCGGACCAGAAGCCCGCGTTGGCCGCGGCGGCCACGATCGGCGCGTCCACGGTGGTGGGCGTCATGCCGGCGAGCAGGATCGGCGACTTGCCGGTGGCGCGGCTGAACGCGGTCTCCACCGCGGTCGAGCCGTCGGGCAGGGTCACGAGACGCGGCGCGTAGGTCGACCAAGCGGCGGGAACGACGGGACGAGCGCCCGTGATGGTCAGCTCACGGTGGCCACGACGCGTGGTGGCGGCCACCAGGCCGACGCCGCGCGAGCGGGTCTCGGCGGCGGTGAGGCGCGAGGCGAGGTCGCCGGGGCCGAGGTCGAGGACCCACTGGGCGCCGGCGTCCAGCGCGGCGGTGACGTCGGCGACCCAGTCGACCGGGTCGATGATCGCGCGCTGCGTCGCGCGGCGGGCGTGCTCGGCATCGATGCCGATGCGCGCGGCCCAGCCGGCCACCAGGTCGGCGGTCTCGGCGAGGTCGGGGTGATGGAACGCGAGCGAGGAATCGACGGGCTCGATCACCGGGGAGAACGGCGCCCCGCCGGTGACCTTGCGCTCACGCTCGTCCTTCTCGGTGGCCGCGACCTGCTCGAGGCGGGCGGTGGCGACGGTGAGGGCCGCGGAGGGCCCGGACAGGACGACCGAGCGGCGTCCGTTGCGGATGTGGCAGACGGCTCCGGTGCCCTCGACGATCTCGGCGACGCGCTCGGGGACGACTCCCGAGACGGCCAGCATCGTCTGTCCCAGCAGGCCACGGCGACGGCCGACGACCTGCGCTGCGGCGCCGATCAGGCGAGCCAGGGCGAGCACCTCGACGTCGGGAACGCCGGCGAGCGCCTCGGCGGCGAGCACGCCCTGGGAGTGTCCGGCCACGGCGACCGGCGGGTGGGCGGAGACGTCGAGGCCCTGGTGCGCGAGCGCACGGAGGCCGGCGAGCTGCGCGAGCGTGATGCCGGGGACGGAGGCGGCGGGGGCCGTCACGTCGGCGCCGGCGGGCAGGCCCGGGGCGTCGTCGTCCTCGGCGGACTCGCCGACGGCGAGCACGTCCACCCACGCGATGGGATCGAAGGCGATGCCCGCACGGGCGAGCTCGGTGGCGACGGGCGCCAGCATCCGGTCGGCGCGACGCACCAGATCGGCGACGTCGGCGTCGAGCGCGAAGTCGCGGACGAGGTCGGCCAGCGGGCCCAGCCAGTCCCCTCCCTGGCCACCGAAGACCAGCGCCCACGGCGTGCCCGAGCGGAGGTCGTCCAGGAGGCTGTCGGTACGGCGGTCGCGGGCAGTCGGAGCATGGAATACGGAGGTGTCGAGCGTCGTCATGTCATCCATCGTGACACAAACGTGAGGCTTTCCTCATCTTTGGGCTGAGGTTTTCCTCATGTTTTGGATCACATCGGGCTCGCAGCGCGTGGCGGGTGTGACTTGTGGGGCTCGCTTCATTTGTAACTGCGAGTTGCACACACGGTTACTCACATGCTGGGGATAACTTTCCCCGCAGATCGTCATCGCGGGGTGCTTCGGTGCAGGATTCAGTAGACGGACGCCGAAGGGCCCCGGGACCGAAGTCCCGGGGCCCTTCGTCTCAGTAACTGGTCAGACGCCGCCGGTGAGCGTGAGCCCGCCGTCGACCGTGAGGCACTGGCCGGTCACCCACGCCGCATCCTGCGACAGCAGGAAGGTGGTGACACCCGCGATGTCCTCGGGCAGGCCGAGGCGCTTCATCGGGTAGGTCGAGGCGACCTCCTCCTCGCGACCCTCGTACAGGGCGCCCGCGAACCGGGTCTTCACGACCGCCGGCGCCACGGCGTTCACGCGCACCGCGGGAGCCAGCTCGAGCGAGAGCTCCTGCGTCACGTGGATGACCGCGGCCTTCGACGCGCCGTACATGCCGATCATCGGGGCCGGCTTGAGGCCCGCGATCGAGGCGATGTTCACGATCGCGCCGCCGTTGTCCTTGAGCGAGGCGTTGTAGGCCTTCTGCGCCCACGACACCGCGGCCAGCACGTTGACCTCGAAGATCTTGCGGCCCGCGTTCAGGTCCATCTCGATCATCGGGCCGTACGTCGGGTTGATCCCGGTGTTGTTCACCAGGAAGTCCAGCCCGCCGAACTGCTCGATCGCCTTCGCGACCGTCTCGTCCTGGTGCGCGGCGTCGTCGGCCGGACCCGCCACGTACGCGGCGTTGTCCGGGCCGAGCTCGGCGACCGCGGCCTCGAGGGCCTCGGTCTTGCGCGCCGTGATGACGACCTTCGCACCGTCGTCGACGAGGCGCTGGGCGACACCGAGGCCGATGCCGCGCGACGCGCCCGTGATGATCGCGACCTTGCCCGCGAAACGACCCTCAGTCACGAGAGGCGCTCCAGGACCATGGCCATGCCCATGCCGCCGCCGACGCACATGGACTCAACGCCGAACTGCTTGTCGTGCCACTGCAGCGAGTTGATCAGCGTGGAGGTGATGCGCGCGCCGGTCATGCCGAACGGGTGGCCCACCGCGATGGCGCCGCCGTTGACGTTGAGCTTGTCCAGCGGGATGCCGAGCTCCTTGGCCGAGCCCCAGGCCTGGACCGCGAAGGCCTCGTTGATCTCGTACAGGTCGATGTCGTCGATGCCCATGCCGGCGTTCTTCAGCGCGGCGGGGATCGCCTCGACCGGGCCGAGGCCCATGATCTCGGGCGACAGGCCGGTGACGGCCGTGGAGACGATGCGCGCGAGCGGGGTCAGGCCCAGCTCCTTGGCCCTGGTGTCGCTCATGATCACCACGGCGGCAGCGCCGTCGTTGAGCGGGCAGGCGTTGCCGGCGGTGACGGTGCCGTCGGGACGGAACACCGGCTTGAGCTGGCTCACGGCCTCGAGCGTGGTGCCGGCGCGGGGACCGTCGTCGGAGTTCACGACGGTGCCGTCGGGCAGCGTGACCGCGGTGATGTCCTTGGCCCAGAAGCCCTCCGCGATGCGCTGCTCGACGAGGTTCTGGCTGCGGACGGCGAACTCGTCCTGCTCCTGGCGGCTCATGCCCAGGTGCTGCGCGACGTTCTCGGCCGTCTGGCCCATCGCGATGTACAGGTCGGGCAGCTCGCTGTTGCCGCGCGGGTCGACCCACGTGTCGGCGCCGCCCTCGGCACGCTTGGCGGTGCGGGCGATCGCGTCAGCGAACGCCGGGTTCTCGGTGCCGGGCAGGTCGGCGAAGCCGTGGCCGAACCGGCTCACGGTCTCCACGCCCGCGGAGATGAAGGCGTCGCCCTCGCCGGCCTTGATCGCGTGGAACGCCATCCGGGTGGTCTGCAGCGAGGAGGAGCAGTAACGGTTGACCGTCACGCCCGGGAGGTGGTCCATGCCCGCGAGCACGGCCACGGCGCGCGCCAGGTTGTGGCCCGCCTCGCCGGCCGGCTGGCCGACACCGAGGTGGAGGTCGGTGATGTCGCGCGGGTCGAGCCCGGGCACCTTGGCCAACGCGGCCTCGATCATCTGGACGGTCAGGTCGTCCGGACGCATGTCCTTCAGGGAACCCTTGCCCGCGCGGCCGATCGGCGAGCGGGCGGTGGAGACGATGACTGCTTCGGGCATGAGTGTTGCCTTTCGATGTGCCGGCGGCGACGACCCGCCAATGACTAAGCGCTTGCTTAGTGTGTCATTCCTGCGTCATGCTGTCCACCATGACCACCGACTCGGCGAACGGTCGCGACCGATCCGCCTCGACGCGCGAGCGCCTGCTGGAGGCGGCCGTCGAGGCCTTCGCCACCTCCGGATTCGCCGGCACGACGACCCGCGACATCGCGTCGCGCGCCGGCATGAGTCCCGCCGCCGTCTACGTGCACCACGCGACGAAGGAGGACCTCCTGTTCGAGATCTCCCGGCGCGGGCACCGCTCCGCCGTGGAGATCATCGAGAAGGCGTCGCAGTCCGCCACGGACCCGGTCGATCGCGTGCGCGCCATGGTGACCGAGTTCAGCCGCTGGCACGCCGTCAACAGCCGCGTCGGCCGCATCGTGCAGTACGAGTTCGACGCGCTGACGCCCGAGCACCGCGCCGAGATCGCCGAGTACCGGCGCGCCATCGAGGCCCTCACGCGTGAGGCGCTGGAGGCCGGCGTCGCGACCGGCTCCATGACCGTGTCCGACACCAAGGGCACCGCGCTGGCGCTGCTCTCGCTGAGCATCGACCTCGTGCGCTGGTACAACCCCAGCGGCGCCACGACACCCGACGAGATGGCCGCTCTCCACGGCGACCTGGCCCTGCGGATGGTCGGCGCCACGGCCTGACTCAGGTCGGCTCGCGCCCACCCAGCCGTGCGGTGATCAGCTGAGTGGTCCGTCGCATCTCCTCCAGGACGAGATCGACGTCGACGTCGTCCGTGACGGCCCACGTGACCGCGACGCTGGCCGTGAGCGCTCGCGCCCGGATCGACATCGCGACCGACCTGTAGCCCGCCGTGACCTCACCGTCCTCGGTGGCCCATCCCCGGCGACGCGTCTGGACCAGGATGCGGCCCAGGGCGGCCCGGGTCCGTGGTCCTGACTCCGTGCGAAGGACCAGGGGCGCCGAACCGGGGAACACCGCTCGCAGATGTCCCGCCGGAAGAGCGGCCAGGATGGCTCTGCCCGAGGCCGTCAGGTGGGCGGGCAACCTCACGCCCGTGTCCGAGACCAGAGGCGGTTTCCCGACTCCGCGCTCCTCGATGATGTAGAGCACCTCGGCCCCGTGGAGCACCGCCAGGTGCGCCGATTGGCCCACCGTGTCCACGAGCGTGGCCAAGGGGGTCCGCGCCAGACGCGCGAGCGGCTCCTGGACCGAGTACCCCTGGCCCACCTCCCAGGCGGCGACCCCGACGCCCCAGGTCCGGTCGTCCGCATAGTGCGTGACGAACGCCTGCTCGGCCATCGCCGCCAGCAGGTGATAGGTCGACGAGCGGGGAAGCCCGAGATCGTCCGCGATGCGCGCCGCGGGCGTGGGCACGGGCCGGCGCGAGAGGTAGCGCAGAACGTGGAGGGCGGCGGTGGCCGCGGGCACGGGGCGGGGCACTCCGTCAGTGTCTCGCATCCGAGACATCGACTCCAGGCATGCCATGGCCCCGGCCCGCCGACCGGGTCAACCATGAGGAGATGACCACCGTCTTCGTCTCCCCGGG
>JBEVDF010000126.1:0-8655 GCA_040514145.1 Aeromicrobium sp. | reverse complement strand
GTCGAGCGCTTCGAGGGTGAGATCGTGACGCTGGTCAGCGGCACCATCGAACGGTGGGACTCGGCGGAGACGGCGGACCGCCTCGAGCTGCTCCTCGGCCCCGACCTCCAGTTCATCCGCATCAACGGGACCGTGGTCGGGGCCATGGCCGGCCTCGGCCTGCGCGCCGTGGCCCAGCTCCTGGGCTGACCGAGCACCGGCTCAGGGCGCCAGCAGGGTGGGGCCGGGGCGCGACGTCGATGCGGTACGACCGATCCGCGACGAGATCGAGCGGCGGGTCGGGACTCTCCTCGCGTCCCTCGGCGTCGCGGCCGAGACCTCCTGAGGCACGAACCCGAGCGGTTCGAATCTGTCAAGCTGTCGCCGTGGGGAGGGTGATCGTTCTGGGCGGTGGCCTCGCCGGCTTGGTCTGTGCCAAGGTGCTCGCCGAACGCAAGGTGGCAGTCGAGGTCTGGGAGGCTTCGGCCCGTTTCGGTGGCAAGGCCGGCTCGACGTTGCACAACGGTCGATGGGTCGACCACGGGTTCCACATCTTCCCGGCGTGGTACCAGAACACGAACGCGCTGCTCGACGAGCTGGGCATCGTCGACGTGTGGCGAAGCAAGGACTTCGACGAGGTCGACGCGGAGGACGTTCCGGGCAAGCGGCGCGGTGACTCTCGGGGCAAGCCCATCAAGTACCGCAAGCTGAGCCGGACGATGGTCGCCACCCTCGACATGATCAGCCGGCCCCCTTGGTACCTGGACGATCTCAGCGTCGATGGGTTCCTTCGGGCCCGGCTGTACGCGGGACGCAGCTCCGGCGAACGGTTGCGGGAGATCTCGCGCAAGGCGTTGGGGAGCCCGGCCTACCTGACCTCGTCACTCAGCATGCAGCGCAACCTGCACTGGTGGATGCCGGTCTTCAACGAGCCCAATTGGAACGCCTTGAAAGGGTCATTGCAGACGACTTTCATCGATCCGTTGGCCGACGCGGCCCGCGCCGCTGGAGCGAAGCTCTTCCTCAACCGGAAGCTCGACCGGATCGAGGTCCGCAACGGCCGGCTTGTGCCGATGGCCGTGGGCGATGCACCCGGTAGCGGCGATGAGGACGCGATCGTCGTCTCTGCATTGCCCGTCGAGGTGGTCAAGGACATCGCGCGCCGCAACCCGGTCGCACTGGGACAACTGGTCGAGCTCAACTCGAAGTTGAAGGACATCCAGTACCTCGATGCATCTCCTCTCGCGGCACTCGACCTGCACCTGACGAAGCGACTGGACAGCCTGCCGCCCCATCACTTCATCCTCCGAGCCTCGAGGTACGACCTGACCGGCCTCGACATCACGAAGGTCTGGAAGGACTACGCGGCCGATCCGAAGCATCCGACCGTGATCCAGTTCTGTGCCGGAGACACCACCGCGATCCGGTGGCTGCCCGACGAGGCCTTCCTGGACCGGTTGATCGACGAGGTGCGACGGTTCTTCCCCTTCGAGCGAGCCGACGTGGACCGGGAGCACACCCGGGCGATGAAGCACATCGACGCTCCCCTGTTCATGAACGAAGTGGGCTCCAACTCGAAGCGCGTGGAGCCGAACGGGCCGAACGGGTCTGGTGTCACGGACCTCTACATCATCGGCGATCACACCGACACTCCCGTCGATCTGGCCTGCATGGAGGGGGCCGTGTACAGCGCGCTCCTGGCCGCACAGGCGATCTGCAAGGGGCTCGGCATAGATGGACCGGCGCCGAAGGAGCTTCAAGGCGTGCCGGCGGGACAGAGGAGGTTCCTGAAGGTCGCGCGGTACCCGCTCGGATGGGCGGCGCTACCGCTCCGCCTGACCGAGCCCTACTACCGCCAACGAGTGAGCCAGCAGCAGGCGCCCCTACAGGACGGCTGATGTGGACGGGAACGAGCGCCGCACCTTCGGGCGGACGTAGAGCGGCTTCAGCCGACGCCGTTGCGCCTGCGGAAGCGTGATGGCCGGTCGTCCTCCTGACCGCTCGAGGCGAAGCCATGCGCCCACGAAGCGCTTCAAAGGGTGACGCAGGGGCATGCGGATCAACGCCCCGCCGGGGATGTGGAGCGAGACCCGGAAGATCGCGTTTCCAAGTTGGAGCAGGTACCGGATCGGTCCAGGCCTCGCAACACCGACGTAGGCCGCGATCTCTGGGCCGATGTTGTCGTAGATCACCGCCGACGGGAGGCCCCGCAAGCCGGGGACCGGAACGAGCTCGCGGCAGCGCGCGATCAGCGCCTCGGTGAGGTCCTTGCCCTGCGGGCTCGTCCCGAACTGATGCTCCTGGACGCGTGACCAGCAGTGGGCCGCGTCCCGGTAGGTCATCGGCAGCAGTGGTGGCGACGAGCCAGCTCCGATGCCGAGGAAGTGCCCCACGACGCACCACAGGTGCACGACCGCGTCCTTGTCGGCGTCCGAAAGGGGTGCTCCCGCGCGCTCGATCCGATCCAAGGGTGTGATCGAGAAGGTCCACAACGTGCCGAGGAGGTCCTCCTGGTTCACCGGGACACCGTCGGTCTTGGTGTCCCACTTCGTCCCCATGCCCTTCGGTTGCCGTACGTCGACGGCGAAACGCGTGATCATCACGCGCACGAGCCCGTGGAAGACCCGCGTCTTCCTCGCCAGCTCCACACCGGACCCACCAGCCGTCAGACCGCCGTGCTCGTTCACCCGCAGCACGAACAGCAAGGTCTCGAGCACCCGGCGCATCAGCGAGTCGGCTTGACCGAGCAGGCTGATGCGGCTCAACGCGAGCGCGCCCTTCGACCCGGCGTACGCAGTCGGCAACGAGCCGAGGAGGTAGGTCGCGAGCAGCTCCGGGAGCCACTGCTCGGAGAACTTGGCTGCACGCGCGATCTTCTCCTCGTCAGCCCACGGTGGCAGGTGCTGGGGTTGGTTCCACCAGGTGATCAGTTCCGCGGGCCACAGATCCGGATCGAGATCGAGCTGGGCTCGGACGAACTTGCTGTAGAGCTCGATGACCTTGTCTCTGGTCATGTCGTCGAGGCCGGCGAGGAGCTCGTCGATCTCGGCGTCGCCTTGTGCTCGGAGCGCATCGAGTCTGGAGTCGGTCCACGGCTCGGTGCTCGTGCTCACAGCGCGCTCCTGAGAGTGAGGGCGCGTTCGGCCAGTGCGGTCGCACCACATCGGTCGGCGGCGGCGATCGCTGCGTCGACGAGGGCCACGGGCGCCGGCCCCGTCCACGAGTGGTCGAGCAGTGACAGTCGGGCCCACTCGAGACGCGACTCCGCGGCGAGCAGCGGGGCGCCGGCGGCGTCCTGCACATCCACCGCGGCGCCCAACAACGCAGCCGCTCGCTGGATGTGCCCGGCCGTGGCCGCGAGCATCCCGCTGTAGTGGTCCGCCACGTGATGGGTCGTGATCGCTTGGAAGAAACGGCCCTCGTACGGCTGCAGCAACCGCAGGAAGTGCTCAGCCTGCCTGACGTCCTCGAATCGGGATGCGAGGTAGCTGAGGTTGACCAAGGTCGGACCGCCGTTGATGGTGCTCGGAACGGTCCAAGGGGTGCGCACCGCCCTCGCGTAGTCCTCGCGCGCTTCAGTCGCATGACCGGCTTCGAACAGGAAGCGGGTGGCCGAGTAGCCGCCGTTCGAGGCGTCGGACCGCCCCATCCGCAGCTGTTCGGTCATCTCGTCGAGCCCGCCAGAGAGGCGGCGCACCTCCAGCTCGACCGCGGCCCAGAAGATGAGCGCTTCGGGCTGCCGGGCTCGTTGCCCCCACTCGAGGCTCTGCTGCGCGAGGTCGCGCGCCTCGGACAGCTGGCCGTTGAAAAGGGCGAGGTTGGCGTGGAGCAGCGTGGCGTGCCAGAGCGCGACCGGCAGGCGCATGAACCGTCCGACCTCGCCGAGGTTCTCGACCACGTCGGGTAGGTCCCGGAACTTGCCGCTCTCGGCCGCAGCGCCGAAGCGGAAGGTCAGGTAGCGGCCCTTGAGAACGAGGTCGTCGCTGCCCCAGGTCCGCGAGCCGAGCTCGTCCACACTGGCGACGACCTCGTCGTGCGTGTCGAGGCTCCAGATGGTCGGAGGGCGCAGGCTCAACACCCGCAGCAGGGTCGCGCTGTCCTCGGTGTGTCGGGCCAGTTCGAGCGCCTCGTCGCTCATCGCGAAGCGGGTGTCTCCCGGGTCATCCCATGCGAGCTCCGACGCAAGCAGCGCGAGGAGGCAGGCTCGCACGTTGGGCGAGTCCGATGCCGAGGACAACGCCTCCCGCAGGAGGGTGACGCGCGACTCGTCCGCTCGCCCGAGATTGGCGAAGAACCCGCGATCGAACGAGAGTGCGACGCGGATGAGGCCGGCGTGATCATCGAGCCGCCGAGCCACGTCCGCAGCCTGGAGGAACCGGCCCCGGGTGCCCCGTTCGCCGGCCTGCTGTGATGCGACGGCGCGGTCGATGAGGAGCTCGACGAACTCCGAGTTCTGTTCCGGGTGCAACCTCCCGAACAGGTCGAGCCCGGCGTCGAACCAGTGACCGGCCTCTTCGTAGGCCAAGCGGTCCGTGGCCTCGCGGGCAGCCTGCCGGCACCACCCCAGAGCTGACTCGAGACCGGACGATGTGGCCGCTTCGAGGTGGTGGCGAGCGATCTGACGTGCAGGAACGGGCCGCCCGGTGGCGGCCAACTGCTCGAGCGTGGCCGCGGCGCGCCGGTGGTTCGCCAACCGTCGGACCTTGGTCAGGCGGTTGTACAGCTGCTCGCGGACGATCGCGTGCGAGAACTCGAACCGCACGTCCGACGACGTCGGCTCGCGCAACAGGTCGTTTCGCACGAGATCGTCCAGCAGCTTGTAGGTCTCGTCCGTCGGCCACGTCAGCATTTGCTCGATGGCGGCGACGTCGAACTCCTGGCCGAGCACGGCGGCCGCCTCGAGCAACTCGACGCACGGCGTCGGAAGCGCGTCGACGCGGCGGAGAACGAGCTCGGCGAGGTCATGGGATCGGGCGCGTTGCGCTGAGCTGTCGCCACCCGGTTGCATCGCGTGCAGCAGCTCGTTGAGGTACAGGGGGTTCCCCCCGCTGTCGCGATGGAGCTGTTCAGCTTCCGCGGCCGCGGCGGGTTGGAGCAGGCCGACGAGCTCAGCAGCTTCCTCGCCGGACAGACCGCCGATCCGCGTCGCCTGCAACGAGCCCGCGGTGGTGCGAACCGAGGTCATCAACTTCGCCACCTCACCCGTCGCGGTCGGCTGGTGATCGCGATAGGCCACGGCCAGGAGCAGGGCCCCGAGCTGCGCTTCCTCGGCGAGCCAGCGGATGAGGGCAGCTGATTGTGAGTCGAGCCACTCCGCGTCGTCGAGCACGAAGAGCACCGGGCGTTGTCGACAGGCGGCGACGAACCACTGCGCGACAGCGTCGAACAGTGCCGCGGTGGCGACCCGGTGGTCGTCGGACAAGGCGGGCGGAGGTCCGGTGACGGATTCCAATTCCGGAACGAGGCGAACCAGCTCGCGCTGACGCGGACCGAACTCGTCTCCAAGGGGGACGCCGCGAGTACGGACGTAGTTGGCGAGTGCCTCCCGCATCGGTCGGAGCGAGTCGATGTCGTTCTCCGAACATCGTCCGTACAGCACGGTCGCTCCGCTCTGGAACACCTCGAACGCGAATCGGGCGAGGACGCTCGTCTTGCCGACCCCCGGTTCGCCACCGACGATCAGGATGTGTGGTCGTCGGGTGGAGGTGGTCGTGGTCCACAGCTCGTGGGCCGACGACAGGATCGACCCCCGCCCGACGAATGGCGGTCGGCGGGCCAGCGCCGGCGGTAGGGGAACGAGCGGCTCCGACACCTCCGCCCAATCGACGCGGAACAGCGTCGAAGGCGCGTCGAACCCCTTCAGCAGCACCTCGCCCACGGACTCGATGCGGTAGTGCGATCGTGGTGCGGCCAGCTGACTGGTCAGGCCGCAGCAGAGGATCTCACCTCCGTTGGCCAGCGCGGTGATCCGGGCGCTCTCGTTGGCCGCCCGCCCGTACACATCACCGTCCTCGACCATCACCTCACCGGTGGCGAGGCCGACCCGGAGTCCGATCGGCTCGGTCGCTTCGAGGTTGCGCTGCGCGAGCGAACGCTGCACGGCAACTGAACAGGAGATCGCCTCACTCGGCGACACGAAGACGGCGAAGCTTCCGTCGCCGGTGGACTTGACCAGCGTGCCGTGCGCTCGCTCGATCTCCCGCGCCACGATCTCGTCACGTTCGCGTCGCAGCGCATCTCCTTGATGGTCACCGAGCCGAATCTGCTGCTCCGTCGAGGAGACCGCGTCGGTGAACAGCAGAGTCAGCAACCGGAGCCCGGTATCCAGCGGCCGCACAACCGAATCGTACGCTGCCACGGTGTCGTAGCATTCGGAATCGAGCGCGGCCGGACAACGGCCGGCGCCGGGGAAGGGGCGCTGCGATGACGCCGACATCGATGACCGATTTGACCGATCTCAGCGATCCCGCGCGGGTGCTTTCCATCGCCAAAGAACCGCCCGGAGCCCGTGGTGAACGCAACCAATCGATCTCCCGCAGTTACTACGCAATCGGCTGCAAATTGCGCGACGAGTTGGGTCAGACAAATGCCGATTGGGCGACGACCGCGGCATGGGCCAGCGGCGCCGTCGGCGTGATCATCCGCCACGAGGAAACCGAGACGTCGCGCATGCTCCGCATGGCCAAGCGGCTCGGGGGTGACGTGTACACCGCCGTGCTCGATCAGACCCGGAGGAACCTCGAGGAGGGCAACCGGCAGGTCTACTCCGAGCTCGGCCTGGCGTTCGCCAACTTCGCGGCCGGCATCGCCGGCGGTGTGACGTGGGACGAAGGCGATGACGAGGCCTTCCTCGACGATGTCCTCCGTGACATCTCCTTACGGCGGTCCGTCCCGGTCGAATGGCAGAGCTGCACGGATCTGATGCCTGCCTTTCACCTGTACCTCGAAGCGCTCCGGTTGCGGAAGAAGGACCAGAGCAACGGAATTGACCCGCCGAAATCGCGCAAGAAGCAGAGCGAGTTGATCTTCACGGCGAACGTGCTCGTCACGGTGGCCGAGCAGGCGGGATTGCAGCCTTACATCGACGCCGCGTTCTCCCGAGTCTCCCGATTCGTCCAGAACAACCCACTGGGTCGCGTTCCGTTCGTGCGCGGTGGTGTCCAGGTCGCCGCCTACTCCGCGCAAGCGCTCGGTCAACGGATCGTGACGGAGTTCGGCATCAAGGTGCCGGTCGGGAACGAGAGCCTGAGCGTCGGCAAGTCACTCCGGCGGGTCGACGGTCGAGTGTGGGCAGGGGACCTGAAGGTGCTCGAGGACCATCGCGCTCGACGCGTCTGGAGGCAGTACAGCCGCGCTCGCGACGACGGCCGCGGGTCCAGCGCGGCTGACTGGACGGTCATGGACGACCGCATGAACTACATCACCAGCTTCTTCCGCGCGTGGCAGCAGGAGCCGGTCCTTCGGGAGGAGCCCGCCTTCGTGCGGGCTACCCGCTGAACCCTCGCCGGCCCCACCTGTCGAGCACGCGGAGCGCGCCCAGCGTCAGCGTCGCGCCCAGGACGGAGATGGCCACGATGGCGAGGACGGCCGAGGCCCGGCCTGGGCGTGGCTCACCGCCACCCGGTTGACTGCGGAGTTGACGGCTCCGGGCACGGTCGCAGTCCACCACGTCGACTCGTTGTTCCTGCGACCGATGAATTTCCTTGGGTTGCCGAGTCGAAGCGGATAAGAAGAGTCGTCGTCCGCCGCCCCCCGGAGGTCTCCGTGTTCGCTCGTCTCGGTCCCTGGTGTCACGACCGCCGCTGGCGCGTACTCATCGGGTGGGTCCTCGCCCTGTTCGTCCTGAACGGCATCGCGGGCGGTGTCGGCAGCGCGTTCCGCGATGACCTCAACCTTCCCGACGTGGAGTCCCGCGACGGCTTCGACCTGCTCGACGAGCAGTTCGGGGGCCAGGGAACCGGGTACACGGGCACGATCGTCTTCCGGGCCGAACAGGGCGTGGACGACCCCGAGGTCCAGGAGCAGATGCAGGAGCTCTTCGACCTGGTCGCCGGCCTCGACGACGTGGCCCGGGTCGACAGTCCCTACGCCGAGGGCGGTGAGCAGCTCATCTCCTCCGAGGGGCCCGAGGCGGGCCTGATCGCCTACGCCAACGTCGAGTTGCCGGAGGAGAGCGACTTCACCCGCGCCGCGGAGATCCGGGACACGATCCTGGATGAGTCGCCCGAGATCGACGGCCTGACCATCGAGCTGGGCGGGTTCATCTTCGCCGACTTCGAGGAGCCGACCGCCGAGCTGCTCGGCCTGGCGTTCGCCATCGTCATCCTGATCGTCGCCTTCGGGTCGGTGCTGGCCATGGGCCTGCCCATCGGTGTGGCCCTCGTCGGCATCGGTCTCGGCTCGGCCCTGACGACCTTGCTCAGCCACGTCATAACGATCCCCGAGTTCGCCCCGTTCATCGGCGTCATGATCGGCCTCGGCGTGGGCATCGACTACGCCCTGCTCATCATCACCCGGTATCGAGAACAGCTCCACGCCGGCCAGGACGTACGGACGTCGATCAGCATCGCGATGGACACCGCGGGGCGATCGGTCCTCTTCGCGGGCATGACCGTGGTCATCTCGTTGCTGGGCATGCTGCTGATGGGTGTGCCCTTCGTCCAGGGCCTGGCCGTG
>JBEVDF010000107.1:0-5328 GCA_040514145.1 Aeromicrobium sp. | reverse complement strand
ATGGGCCCGGACGCTACCACGCGGCCACCCGAGAGCAGTAGCGCATGAGTGAAGCCGGGGGCGATCTCCTCGAGGTGGTGCGAGACCATCACGAGCGAGGGACCGAACTCGTCGGAGGCGAGGGCCTCGAGGCTCTCGACCAGGTCCTCGCGGGCGCCGACGTCCATGCCGGCGGCGGGCTCGTCGAGCAGGATCACCTCGGGGTCGGTCATCAGGGACCGGGCCAACAGGACGCGCTTCTTCTCGCCCTCGGACAGGGTGCCGAAGGTGCGGTCGGCCAGGGGCGCGATGCCCAGCTCGGCCAGCATCGCCATGGCGCGGCGGTGGTCCTCGTCGTCGTACTCCTCGTTCCAGCGGCCGAGCACGGCGTAGGCGGCGGAGAGGATGAGGTTGCGGACGGTCTCCTCGCCCGGCACACGCTCGGCGATCGCGGCGCTGGTGTGACCGATGCGGGGCCGCAGCTCGAAGACGTCGACCGAGCCGAGCCGCTCGCCGAGGATCTCGGCGGTGCCGGAGCTGGGGTGCATGTTCGCGGAGGCCACTTGCAGCAGCGTGGTCTTGCCGGCCCCGTTGGGGCCCACGATGACCCAGTGCTCCCCCGGTTCGGCGCGCCACGAGACGCGGTCCAGGAGAGTCTTGCCCGAGCGCACGATCGTGACGTCGGTCAGGTCGAACACGGCGGTCACACGACCAACCTATCGGTTCGGCGCAATGAACTGCCGATACCCTCGACACGATGAGCACGCCAGCCCCGGGCCACGTCCCCACGTTGCACCTGACCGAGCCCACGGTGCTCGTCACCTTCAGCGGTCCGGACCGCTCCGGCGTGTCCACCCGTGTCTTCTCCGCGCTGGACGCCCACGCGGTCGAGGTCATCGACGTGGAGCAGCTGGTCGTGCGCGGACGACTCGTGCTGAGC
The DNA here is from genome assembly GCA_040514145.1 of Aeromicrobium sp. Lineage (GTDB taxonomy): Bacteria > Actinomycetota > Actinomycetes > Propionibacteriales > Nocardioidaceae > Aeromicrobium. The sequence continues at coordinate 4,409 of JBEVDF010000107.1, read as the reverse complement.
GTCCTGGTGACCGTCCCCGACGAGGTCCCCGGCTTCGAGGCCGACCTCGCCTCCGTCGGCACCGATCTCGGCCTGGAGGTCGAGATCGTCCACGGCACCGGCGACAACCGCCCCCGTCGGATCGGGCGCGCGCAGGTCGTCATCCTCGGCGCCCCGCTGATGCCCGACGCCCTGGCGGCCCTGACCGAGGGCATCAACGAGCTCGGCGGCAACATCGACCGGATCGTGCGCATGGCGCGCTACCCCGTCACCGCGATCCGGATGGAGGTCTCGGGCGCCGCGCCGGACGCGCTGCAGTCCGAGCTCGCGGCGATCGGACACCGCTTCGGCACCGACGTCGCGGTGCAGGAGCACGGCATCCTGCGGCATGCCCAGCGCCTCGTCGTCATGGACGTCGACTCCACCCTGATCCAGGGCGAGGTCATCGAGATGCTCGCGGCCCATGCCGGCTGCGAGGAGGCAGTGGCCCACGTCACCGAGCGGGCGATGCGCGGCGAGCTCGACTTCGCCGAGTCACTGCACGAGCGCGTGGCCCAGCTGCGCGGCGTGCCGGAGTCGGCCCTCGACGAGGTCTACCGGAACCTGGAGTTCACGCCGGGCGCGCGCACCATGATCCGCACGCTCAAGCGACTCGGCTACCGGTTCGCCCTGGTCAGCGGCGGGTTCACGCAGATCATCGAACGCCTCGCGGCCGATCTCGGCATCGACTACTTCGCCGCCAACGACCTCGAGGTGCAGGACGGTGCGCTGACGGGCCGGGTGGTGGGTCGCGTGGTCGACCGGGCCGGCAAGGCCGAGGCCCTGCGCCACTTCGCCGCCCAGGCCGGCATCAACGTGCGCAACACCGTGGCGATCGGCGACGGCGCCAACGACCTCGACATGCTGGGCGCCGCCGGGCTCGGCATCGCATTCAATGCGAAGCCGATGGTGCGCGACCAGGCGCAGACCTCGGTGAACGTGCCCTACCTCGACGCGATCGTGTACCTCATGGGCATCACGCGCGAAGAGGTCGAGGCCGCCGACGCCGCCGACGCGCCGCCGGCGACCTGAGGACTCTTACTCGTCGTCCTCGAGGCGGAAGCCCAGCTTCAGCGTGACCTGGTAGTGCGAGACCTTGTCGTCCTCGACCTGGCCCCGAATGCCCACGACCTCGAACCAGTCGAGGTGGCGCAGGGTGTGGGAGGCACGGGCGATGCCGCTGTCGATGGCCTCGCTGACCCCGATCGGGGACGTTCCGACGATCTCGGTGACACGGTAGGTGCGGTTGCTCATGCGCCCATCGTCCCACCCGGCGGGGGGCCGCGCGAGGGACCCACGGCGTAGACTGAGGACATGGCCCGGCGCGACCCTGACGAGGTGCACTCGATCACCAGTGCGCGCGAGCCCTACAGCGCCCAGGTGGACCATCGCGAGCGCAACTACCTCATCTCGATGGCTGTCCGTGTGGCCTGCTTCCTGTCCTTCGTGGCGGTCGACCACTGGATCCGCTGGGTGTTCCTCGTCGGCGCGGTGTTCCTGCCCTACGTGGCCGTCGTGATCGGCAACTCGGCGATCCGCAGCCCCGGAGACGGACCGTCGCCGTTCGGTGTCGACCGCAAGCAACTGGACCAGTAGGTGCTGCGCTTCCTGGTGAGCCCGCGCTGGATCGGGCTGGCGGTCTTCGTCGTCGTCATGGCGGTCACGTGCTTCATGCTCGGCGGGTGGCAGTACGACCGTTGGGAGCAGCGCAAGGCCGACAACGCGGTCGTCGAGGCGAACCTGAAGGCCGACCCCGCACCCGTCGGTGAGGTCCTCGCCGACGGCTGGGACCCCGACCTGGAGTACCGCACCGTCACCGCGACCGGCACCTTCGACTCCGCGCACGAGCTCACGGTGCGCTTCGCCCATCGCGACGGCCGGCCCGGCGTCCAGGTCGTCGCTCCCCTGCGGCTCGACGACGGCACCGTCGTGCTCGTCGATCGCGGGTGGATCGAGGGCCCGCGCAACGGCGAGGCGCCCGAGGACGTCCCGGCAGCCGCGTCAGGACCGGTCACCGTCACGGGCTGGCTGCAGCCCGCCAGCACCGCCGACAAGGCCGCGACCACGCCGCGCGACGGGCAGGTCCGCGCCGTCAACGGTGAGCGATGGACCGAGTTCCTCGGCACCGAGCCGCTGCCGGGGTTCGTGGCGATGACCGCGCCCGAGCAGGACGGCCTCCTCGGCCCGGCCGAGCCCGACCTCGGCACCGGACCGCACCTGTTCTACTCGATCCAGTGGTACTTCTTCGCCGGGCTGGCGGCGTTCGGCTACTTCTGGTTCGTCCGCGCCGAGCTGCTCGAGCGTCGCCGCCCGAAGGCGACGGCGTCGGTCACGCCAAGCTGACCAGGTCGGCGTAGGTGTCCGACCACAGGTCCTCGTCGCCGTCGGGCAGCAGCAGGACGCGGTCGGGCTCCAGTGCGTGCACCGCCCCCTCGTCGTGGGTGACCAGCACGATCGCGCCCTCGTAGGAGCGGATCGCGGCCAGCACCTCCTCGCGCGACGCGGGATCGAGGTTGTTGGTGGGCTCGTCGAGCAGCAGCACATTGGCGCTCGAGACGATCAGGCTGGCCAGCGCCAGACGGGTCTTCTCGCCACCGGACAGCACGCCCGCGGGCTTCGCGGTGTCGTCGCCGGTGAACAGGAACGAGCCCAGGACGCTGCGCGCCTCGGTGTCGGTCAGGTGCGGCGCGGCGCTCTGCATGTTCTCCAGCACCGAGCGCGAGGTGTCGAGCGTCTCGTGCTCCTGGGCGTAGTAGCCGATCTTCAGGCCGTGACCCGCGATGATCTCGCCGGTGTCGGCCTGGTCGGCGCCACCGAGGAGCCGCAGCAGCGTCGTCTTGCCGGCGCCGTTGAGCCCGAGCACCACGACACGACTCCCCCGGTCGATCGCCAGGTCCACGTCGGTGAAGATCTCCAGTGAACCGTAGGACTTCGACAGGCCCGTGGCCATGAGCGGCGTCTTTCCGCACGCGGCGGGCTTGGGGAACGCGATCTTGGCGACCTTGTCGACGGCACGCTCGTCCTCGAGCCCCGCCATCATCCTCTCGGCGCGCTTGAGCATCTGCTGCGCGGCAGTGGCCTTGGAGGCCTTCGCGCGCATGCGGTTGCCCTGGTCGATGAGGCGCTCGGCCTGCTTGACCGCGTTGGCTCGCTCGCGCTTGCGGCGGGCCTCGTCGGCCTCGCGCTGCTTGAGGTAGGGGCGCCAGCCCATGTTGTAGATGTCGATGACGCCGCGGTTCGCGTCGAGGTAGAAGACCTTGTTGACGGTCTCCTCGACGAGCTCCACGTCGTGGCTGATGATCACGAGACCGCCCGAGAAGTTCTTCAGGAAGTTGCGCAGCCACACGATCGAGTCGGCGTCGAGGTGGTTCGTCGGCTCGTCGAGCAGCAGGATGTCGGCGTCGGAGAACAGGATCCGCGCCAGCTCGATCCGGCGGCGCTGACCGCCCGACAGGGTGCTGAGCGGCTGCTCGAGCACGCGCTCGGGCAGCCCGAGCGCCATGGCGATCGTGGCCGCCTCGGACTCCGCGGCGTAGCCGCCGCCGGCCCCGAACTCGGCATCGGCGCGCGAGTAGCGCCGCATGGCGTCCTCCGCGAGCGCCGAGTCCTCCGAGGCCATCTCCTTCTCGGCCTTGCGCATCCGCCGCAGCGCCTCGTCGAGGCCACGGGCCGCGAGGATCCGGTCGCGCGCGGTGACCGAGGGGTCGCCGACGCGGGGGTCCTGCGGGAGGTAGCCGACGGTGCCGGTGCGGCTGATGGTGCCCTCGGCGGGCTCGCCGCCGGCACCGGCCAGCATCTTGGTCAGGGTGGTCTTGCCGGCGCCGTTGCGGCCGACGAGGCCGATCTTGTCGCCCTTGGCGACCTGGAAGGAGACGTCGGACATCAGGACGCGCGCGCCGAAGCGCAGCTCCACGGAGGAGGCGGTGATCATGGAAGAGCCTTCGTGAGGGGTGAACGGGGCGAGAACGCAGGGTCGAGCAGGTGCTCGGGCGTCACTCCAGCCGGATCAAGTTCACCGAGCCAGTCTACGCAACCACCCGCGGTGGCGCGAAATCGTCTCGATGCGGGTCTCAGTGGAACTCGTCGATGACGTTCCCGTCGTCGTCCAGGACGACCCAGCGGCCGCCCGCTCCGGGGTGGGCCCGGGTCCGCTCCAACACCTCATCCGGCGGAAGTTCCTCCGTCTCGGACGGCTCCAGGCCGTACTGCTCGTAGACCAAGAAGCGGAACCTGTCGTCGAGCCCGATGAGTGACTCCCTGACATCACGAGCGGCATCCTCCGGCGACGACCACATGAGGTTGACCCAGTCGTCCCAGCTCTGGGCACCCATCACGATCTCCACCTGCCGGTGCGACCCTTGGGAGTCCACGAATCGCACGCGGATTCGCCC
>JBEVDF010000097.1:0-3753 GCA_040514145.1 Aeromicrobium sp. | reverse complement strand
GACGTCATCAACTTCAGCGCCAAGGGCTCCAGCGTCAGCAAGGGCGAGAGCCTCAAGGACACCGCGCTCACGCTGCAGGCCATGGGCGCCGACGCGGTCGTCATCCGCCACCACGCCTCCGGCGCCCCGCACCGCCTGGCCACGTCGGAGTGGACGAAGGGCGCGGTCGTCAACGCCGGCGACGGCACCCACGAGCACCCCACGCAGGCCCTGCTCGACGCCTTCACGATGCGCTCGCGCCTGGGCGACCTGGCGGGCAGGAACGTCACGATCGTCGGCGACGTCCTGCACAGCCGCGTCGCGCGGTCGAACGCGCTCCTGCTCGACACGCTCGGCGCCAACGTCACGCTCGTCGCGCCGCCCACGCTGCTGCCGGTGGGTGTCGAGACCTGGCCCGTCGAGACCTCCTACGACCTCGACGCGAGCCTCGAGAAGGCCGATGCCGTCATGATGCTGCGCGTCCAGCGCGAGCGGATGAACGCCTCGTTCTTCCCCAGCGCCCGCGAGTACAGCCGCCGCTACGGGCTCGACGTCGCCCGCATGAACCGGCTCCCCGACCACGCGCTGGTCCTGCACCCCGGACCCATGAACCGGGGCATGGAGATCAACGCCGACGTCGCCGACAGCGACCGCTCCGTCATCGTCGAGCAGGTCACCAACGGCGTCGCCGTCCGCATGGCCGTCCTGTACCTGCTGCTGGGTGGCGCCACCGAGGGAGAGAACGCATGAGCACTGTGATCAAGGGCGCCCGGATCCTGGGCGACGAAGCCGCCGACATCCTCATCGAGGACGGGGTCATCACGGCCATCGGTGCCGACCTCAGTGGCGACGAGACGGTGGACGCCACCGGCCTCATCGCGCTGCCCGGCCTGGTCGACCTGCACACCCACCTGCGCGAGCCGGGCCGCGAGGACGCCGAGACCGTCCTCACCGGCACCCAGGCCGCCGCGCGCGGCGGGTTCACCTGTGTCTTCGCGATGGCCAACACCGAGCCGGTCGCCGACACCGCCGGCGTCGTCGAGCAGGTCTGGCGCCTCGGCCGCGAGCACGGCTACGCCGACGTGCAGCCCATCGGCGCCGTCACCGTCGGCCTGGCGGGGGAGCGGCTCGCCGAGCTCGGCGCCATGGCCGACTCGGCCGCCCAGGTGCGCGTCTTCAGCGATGACGGCAAGTGCGTCAGCGACGCCGTCCTCATGCGCCGCGCCCTGGAGTACGTCAAGGCGTTCGACGGCGTCATCGCCCAGCACGCGCAGGAGCCCCGCCTCACCGAGGGCGCCCAGATGAACGAGGGGCCGCTCTCGGGCGAGCTCGGCCTCACCGGCTGGCCCGCCGTCGCCGAGGAGGCGATCATCGCCCGCGACGTCCTGCTGGCCGAGCACGTCGGCAGCCGCCTGCACGTGTGCCACCTGTCCACGCGCGGCTCGGTCGAGATCGTGCGCTGGGCCAAGAGCCGCGGCATCGACGTCACCGCCGAGGTCACGCCCCACCACCTGCTGCTCGACGACGAGCTGGTCCGCAGCTACGACCCGATCTTCAAGGTCAACCCGCCGCTGCGCAGCAAGGACGACGTCCTCGCCGTCCGCGAGGGCCTGGCCGACGGCACGATCGACATCGTCGCCACCGACCACGCGCCGCACCCCATGGAGGACAAGGAGTGCGAGTGGCAGGCCGCCGCGTTCGGGATGATCGGCCTCGAGACCGCCCTGTCGATCGTGCAGCAGACGATGGTCGACACCGGTGCGCTCACCTGGAGCCGCGTCGCCGAGGTCATGAGCGCCAATCCGGCACGCATCGGACGCGCCACCACGCACGGCCGCCCGCTGGCGGTCGGTGAGCCTGCTCACGTGGTGCTCTACGACCCGTCCGCCACGCGTACGATCGAACCCGCCGACACCGCGAGCCTCTCGCGCAACACGCCGTACGCCGGAAGGGAACTGCCGGGCCGCGTGGTCGCGACGTTCCTCGCCGGCAAGCCCACCGTCCTGGAAGGAAAACTGCAGTGACGTTCACCCCCGCCATCCTCGTGCTCGAGGACGGACGCACCTTCCGCGGCCGCTCGTACGGTGCCACCGGCACCACGGTCGCCGAGATCGTCTTCAACACCGGCATGACCGGTTACCAGGAGACCCTCACCGACCCGTCCTACCGCGGCCAGATCGTCGTCATGACGGCCCCGCACATCGGCAACACCGGCGCCAACGAGGAGGACTTCGAGTCCGGCCGCGTGTGGGTCGAGGGCTACGTCGTGCGCGATCCCGCCCGGCAGCGCTCCAACTGGCGCTCCGACCGCAGCCTCGACGACCTGCTCACCGAGCAGGGCGTGGTGGGCATCAGCGGCATCGACACCCGCGCCCTCACCCGTCACCTGCGTGAGCGCGGCTCCATGCGCGCCGGCATCAGCACCGAGGTCCTCGACCCCGAGGCCCTGCTGACGCAGGTGACGTCCGCGCCGAGCATGACCGGCTCGAACTACCTCGCCGACGTCACCGTCGACGAGCCGCATGTCGTGCCCGCGGAAGGCGACAGGAAGTTCACCGTCGTGGCGCTCGACCTCGGCATCAAGGGCATGACCCCGAAGCTGATGGCCCAGCGCGGCATCGAGGTGCACGTCCTGCCCGCCACCGCCACGCTCGACGAGGTCCTCGAGCTGAGCCCCGACGGCGTCTTCATGTCGAACGGCCCGGGCGACCCGGCCACGGCCGACCACCAGGTCGAGCTCGTGCAGGGCGTCCTGGAGCGCGGCACGCCGTACTTCGGCATCTGCCTGGGCAACCAGATCTTCGGCCGAGCGCTCGGCCGGGGCACCTACAAGCTCAAGTACGGTCACCGCGGCGTGAACCAGCCCGTCCAGGACCGCACCACCGGCAAGGTCGAGATCACGGCGCACAACCACGGGTTCGCCGTGGACGCGCCGCTGGACTCGGACTTCGAGACGCCCTACGGCCCCGCGCGGGTCACCCACGTGTGCCTGAACGACGACGTCGTCGAAGGCATCGCCCTGCTGGACCGCCCCGGGTTCAGCGTCCAGTACCACCCCGAGGCCGCCGCGGGTCCGCACGACGCCGGCTACCTCTTCGACCGCTTCACCGACCTCATGGAGGCAGCCCGTGCCGAAGCGCACTGACATCGAGTCCGTCCTCGTCATCGGCTCCGGCCCGATCGTCATCGGCCAGGCCTGCGAGTTCGACTACTCCGGCACCCAGGCGTGCCGCGTGCTGCGCGAGGAGGGCATCCGCGTCATCCTCGTGAACTCCAACCCGGCCACGATCATGACCGACCCGGAGTTCGCCGACGCGACCTACGTCGAGCCGATCACGCCCGAGTACGTCGAGAAGGTCATCGCCGCCGAGCGTCCCGACGCCCTGCTGGCGACCCTGGGCGGCCAGACCGCGCTCAACTGCGCCATGCAGCTGGACGCGGCCGGGATCTTGGACAAGTACGGCGTCGAGCTGATCGGTGCCTCCATCGAGGCGATCGAGAAGGGCGAGAACCGCGAGACGTTCAAGGCGATCGTCGAGGACCTGCCCACCGAGTGGGGCGCCGAGGTGGCCCGCTCGGTCATCTGCCACACGATGGCCGAGTGCGAGGCCGGCGTCGACGAGCTCGGCGGCTACCCGGTTGTCGTGCGGCCCTCGTTCACGATGGGCGGCTCCGGCTCCGGCCTGGCGTACAACCACGAGGACCTGCTGCGCATCGCCGGCAGCGGCCTGGCGCTCAGCCCCACCACCGAGGTGCTCCTGGAGGAGTCGATCC
>JBEVDF010000032.1:0-5283 GCA_040514145.1 Aeromicrobium sp. | reverse complement strand
GGGCCGAGGTACGTCTTGAGCAGGCCGTTGAACATGCGCGGCTCGGTCCACTGGCCACGCGTGCCGCAGTTGGCGCACACGATCTCGGACATGGGAACGGCGTCGGGGTCGTCGAGGCCGTGCTTCTCCGCGTACGCCTCCTGCAGGTGGTCCTGTCGGTAGCGCTTGTGGCACTGGAGGCACTCGACCAAGGGGTCGACGAACGCGTCGAGGTGGCCCGAGGCCTCCCACACCTGCGTGGGCAGGATCACCGAGGAGTCGAGGCCGACGACGTCCTCGCGGCTCTGCACCATCGAGCGCCACCACTGGCGCTTGACGTTCTCCTTGAGCTCGACGCCGAGGGGCCCGTAGTCCCAGGCGGAGCGGGTGCCACCGTAGATCTCGCCGCACTGGTAGACGAAGCCGCGGCGCTTGGCGAGGCTGATGACGGTGTCGATGACTGAGGCCATGGAGGAATTCCTTGTCCGGCTGGATGTCGGCGGGCCGTTGCGCGTCGTCGTGACAATGCGCGCCCGAGATCAACCGCCCACGATACCGCAGCACGATTTGACAACGGTTCTCAGTCTTCTTGAGAATGGTTCCCATGAAGTTGCTGCCCGCGCTGAGCGCGGCCCTGTGCCTGGCCCTCGCCGCCTGCGGAGGTGCGGCCTCTGACGACGGGCGCACCCAGGTCGTCGCGTCGTTCTACCCGGCGGAGTTCCTGGCCGAGCGCATCGGCGGCGACGACGTCACGGTCACCACGCTGACCACCCCCGGCGCCGAGGCGCACGATCTGGAGCTGACGGCCAAGCAGGTGGTGAAGGTCAACGAGGCCGACGTCGTCGTGTACCTGTCGCACTTCCAGGAGGCGGTCGACCACGCCGTGCAGGACGCCGGCCGCGACGCCGGCACCGCGGTGGACCTCGGCGAGGGCGTCGAGGAGGTCCACAGCGAGGACGACGGGCACGACCACGAAGGCGACGACCACGGCGACGAGGATCCGCACGTGTGGCTCGACCCGGCGAACATGGCCGCGGCTGCGGCCCAGGTGCGCGACGCCCTCGTCCAGGCCGATCCCGACCGCGCCGCGGCCTTCGAGGCCAACGCCGACGCGCTGATCGCCGAGCTCGAGGCCCTGGACGCCGACTTCACGAAGGGCCTCGCCTCGTGCGAGCGCACCGACTTCGTCACGTCCCACGCGGCCTTCGGGCACCTGGCCCACGCGTACGGCCTGACGCAGGTGCCGATCAGCGGTGTCGACCCGCAGTCCGAGCCCAGCACCGCGGCCCTGGCCGAGATCGCCGACCTGGTGAAGCGCGACGGCATCACCACCGTCTTCACCGAGCGGCTCGCCTCGTCGGCGCTGGCCGAGACGGTGGCCCGCGAGACCGGTGCGGCGACCGCGGTGCTCGACCCGGTCGAGGGGCTGTCGGACGAGACCGCCGATGAGGACTACGTTTCCCTCATGCGGGAGAACCTGGCGGCACTGCAGAAGGCGAACGGCTGCTCGTGACCATCACCCCCGTCATCAACGCCTCCGGCGTCAGGGTCGACCTCGGCGGCACGCCCGTGCTGCGCGGGGTCGACCTGCGCGTGATGCCCGGCGAGTTCGTCACGATCCTGGGCGCCAACGGCTCGGGCAAGTCCACCCTCGTGCGCGCCCTCGTGGGCCTGATCCCCCACCGCGGCACCATCGAGCTGTTCGGCACACCGCTCGATCGCTTCACCGATCATCGCCGGATCGGCTACATGGCCCAGCGCCCCGAGGTGTTCTCCGGCGTCCCGGCCACCGTGACCGAGGTCGTGCTGAGCGGCGCTCTCTCACGCCGTCCGCGCTTCGGCTGGCCCACCCGCGCCGACCACGTCGCCGCCGCCGACCTCATCGAGCGCGTCGGCCTGGCCCGGCTCGCCCGCCGCCCGATCACGCACCTGTCGGGCGGCCAGCAGCAGCGCGCCCACATCGCCCGCGCCCTGGTGGCCGACCCCGACCTCGTCGTCATGGACGAGCCGATGGCCGGCATCGACGCACACAGCGCCGAGGTCTTCGCCGGACTGCTGGGCGAGCTCGACGAGCGGGGCACCGCGATCGTCATGGTGGCCCACGAGCTGGGTCCGATGGCACCGCTGGTGGACCGCGCCGTGCACCTGGAGTCGGGCCTCGTCGAGTACGAGGGGCCTGCGCACGGACCGGGCAGCCAGGACCACGACCACGCGCACGACCACGCGCACAGCAGCGAGCCCGCCGTCACGCGTCCGGTGCCCGCCGAGGGTCCGCTGGGAGGTCTGGAATGAGCGCCCTGTCGTACCCGTTCATGCAGTACGCGCTGGTGGCGGCGATCATCACCGGCCTGTCGGCTCCCGCCGTGGGCACGTTCATCGTGCAGCGCCGGCTGGCACTGCTCGGTGACGGGCTCGGGCACGTCGCGCTGACCGGTGTCGCCCTGGGCCTGTTGACCGGTGTCGCTCCGCTGGCGACCGCCGTGATCGTCGCGGTCGCCGGCGCGATCCTCATCGAGGTGCTGCGCAGCGTGGGCCGCACGTCGGGCGACCTCGCGCTGGCGATGCTGTTCTACGGCGGCATCGCGGGCGGTGTCCTGCTGACGAACCTCGCCGGCGAGTCCGCGGCCACGCTGAACCAGTACCTGTTCGGCTCGATCATCACGATGAGTCGTGCCGACCTTGCGGTCGTCGTGGTGCTCGGCGTGGTGGTCGTGGCCACCACCATCGCGCTGCGCCCGCAGTTCTTCGCCGTCTGCCAGGACGAGTCCCAGGCGCGCGTGATGGGCATCCCGGTGCGGCTGTACGGCACCTTGATCGCCGTGCTCGCCGCCGTCACGATCACCGTCGCGATGCGCACGGTGGGACTGCTGCTCGTCTCGGCGCTCATGGTGGTGCCCGTCGCCGCCTCGCAGCAGCTGACCCGCAGCTTCCGCTCCACGCACCTGGCCGCCATGGCGGTCGGACTGTTCTCCGCCGTCAGCGGCCTGCTGTTCAGCTACGAGATCGACACCCAGCCCGGACCCACGATCGTCGTCATCGCACTGGCCGTGTTCGTCGTGGCCGCCGTGGTCCGCGGCATCCTGCACGCCCGCACCCGACAGGAGGCAGTCCATGGTTGAGGCCCCCCGCAACACCCGGCAGCGTCGCGCCGTCGCCGACCTCATGGAGGACCTCGACGGCTTCCGCTCAGCGCAACAGATCCACGCCCTGCTGGAGGACCGCGGCGACAACGTGGGCCTGTCCACCGTCTACCGCACCCTGCAGGCGCTCGCCGACGCCGACGAGGTCGACGCGTTGCGCTCCGACGACGGCGAGACCCTCTACCGACGCTGCAGCCGCGGGCATCACCACCACCTCGTGTGCCGGGTGTGCGGACGCACCGTGGAGGTCGAGGGCCCCACGGTCGAGAAGTGGGCCGACCGCGTGGCCGAGGAGAACGACTTCGCCGACATCTCCCACACGCTGGAGATCTTCGGCACCTGCGGATCATGCAGGTCCTGAGCCGCACCGACTGGTTGCCGGTCGCCGAAGCGCATCGTGAGCGCGCGCGCCGGTACACCGCACCTCATCTGGAGCGGCGGGCGAACGGCGAGAAGCACCCGGTCGCGGACTTCCTGTTCGAGTACTACAACCTCTCCCCCGGCGCCCTCGAGCGCTGGCACCCCGGGCTCGGCGTCGGGTTGGCCGACGCGCCGGAGTACGCGGCGCTGGGCGCGTACGTGGAGTCCGACGGCGTGGTGACGGTCGACGCGTCGCGGCTGGAGAAGCGGCTGTCCGGATTGCGCTGGACGCGCGAGCTGCTCACGCGCACCGCTGCGCGCCCCGCGCGGACGGGCTGCTTCGGTCTCCACGAGTGGGCGATGGTCTACCGCGACGCCGACGACCGGCGACACCCCGCTCCCCTGCGCCTGGGCGGCGCCGGCACCGACCAGGTGGTCGAGTCGCACAAGCTCACGTGCACCCACGTCGACGCGTTCCGGTTCTTCACCGACGAGGCCCGGCCGCTCAACATCGAGGAGCTGGGCCGCGAGCACCAGCTCGACCGGGAGCAGCCGGGCTGCCTCCACGCGACGATGGATCTGTATCGCATCGCCTTCCGGCTGCTGCCGTTCGTCGAGGCGACGATCGTGCTCGACACGTTCGAGCTGGCCCTGGCCGTGCGCGAGGTCGACATGATGGCCTCGCCCTACGACCTCAGCGCCCTCGGCTACGAGCCCATCCGCATCGAGACCCCCGAGGGCAAGGCCGAGTACGTGCGCCGCCAGCGCGACTTCACCGACGCGGCCGCGCCGCTGCGCGCCAGGCTCCTCGCGCACGTGGAGGACCTCCTCGGCGCTTCGGTGGTCGACTAGCTCGCGAGGGACGAGCGTCGTGTCGAGACCACCTCACGCCCGATATCGTCGATCCGTGACAACCCCCGCGATCACCGCCCGCGCCGGCTCCGAGCTCTCCGCCCGTGAGGTCTACGAGATCTGGCGCATCCGCGACGTGGTCTTCGCCGTGGAGCAGCAGTGCGATGAGCCCGACGTCGACGGCATCGACCTGCACGACGGCTGCATCCACCTCTGGATCGCGGACGACAACGGCATCGTCCAGTCGTACCTGCGCACCTACGAGGCCGACGGCATCCGCAAGTTCGGCCGCGTGGCCACGCTCAAGGAGGCCCGCGGACAAGGCCTGTCGGGCGCGCTCGTGCGCGAGGTCCTGGCGCGCTGGGGCGACCAGGAGATCCACATCGGCGCCCAGGCCTACCTCGAGGACTGGTACGGCTCCTTCGGCTTCGTCACCACCGGCCCCCACTTCACCGAGGCGGGCATCGACCACGTTCCGATGACGCGGCAGCCCTCCGCGTAGCAGGCCCGACGCGGAGTCAGTGCTTCTCGGCCAGGCTCCACATGGTCCACAGCTCGGTGCGCATCCGGCGCGGTTGGGCGAGCGTGTAGAGCACGGCTCCGGCGATGTCGGCGGGCTCCATGAAGGGGCCCGACTCCGGCGCGCCGTCGCCGAACCGACCATCGGCAGCGGCGAAGGGCGTGTTGACGCCGGCGGGCGCGATGACCGTGGTGCGGATCCCCTCGTCCCTCAGCTCACGGTCGAGCGCGTGGCCGAGGTTGATCTGAGCGCCCTTGGTCGCGGCGTACACCGCCTCCTTGCCGCCGCCGAGCAGCAGTCCGGCCACGGAGCCGATGATGACGATGTCGCCGCCGTCGCCTTGCGCTCGGAACTGCCGGACCGCCGAGCGAGCGAGCCAGATCGTGCCCTTGACGTTGACGTCGACCATCGACTCGACCTCATCCGAGGACA
>JBEVDF010000331.1:0-4589 GCA_040514145.1 Aeromicrobium sp. | reverse complement strand
GATGTGGCGCGCGAGCCAGCGACTGTGGCTGAACGGCGTCATCACGTCCTTCGTCCCGCACACCACCGAGGTGCGGCAGCGCGAGATCGCGTCCAGCCCGGCCCCGAGGTCGAGCTCGACGAAGTTGTCGTAGAAGTTCAGCACCACCGAGGTGGGGACGCGCAGGATCATCTCGTCGGCCATGTCGACGATCGACGGCTGTGCGTGCGGCCCGAAGGCCCAGCGGCGGATGATCGCGTGGCTGTTGAACTCCCGCCCCCAGTCCAGCAGCGGCGTGGCGGCCTTCGCCAGCGGCACGACGAAGCGCAGGCCCGGGCTGCGGCGCATCAGCTTGCCCGCGCTCGTGCTGACGAGCACCACGCCCTTCACCCGGTCGTCGAAGAGCTCGGGATCGAGCTGGGCGAGCTGCATGACCGCCATGCCGCCCATCGAGTGACCGACGATGACCACGGGCCCCTCGGCCGCGTGCGCGTCGAGCACGCGGCGCAGGTCGTCGGCCATGTCGTGGAGCGAGGAGTTGCGCCGGCCGCTGCGTCCGGACCGGCCGTGCGAGCGCTGCTCCATGAAGACGAGGCGGGCGTGGTCGCGCAGCGCGAGGCGCTGGAAGTGCCACGTGTCGAGGTCGCACATCCAACCGTGCACGAAGACGATCGTCGGCGCGGGACCCTCGTCGACCTCCACGTGGATCGGGACGTCGTCGGCGGCCGAGACGTAGTACGAGTCGCCGCGGACGGTGCCGAAGCCGACCTCCTCGTCACGCTGGAGGCGGCGCTGCTGGGTCTTGCGCTTGTTGAGCATCGTCGCGGCGGCACCGGCGACCCCCGCCGCGGCAAGGGCGCCGGCGGTGGCTGCGACACGTCCTGCGATCGATGTCATCGCTCTCCTCGGTAGGTCCGGGACCAGCGTCCGGCGAGGCGCGTGACGATCTCGTAGGCGATCGTGCCCGCGGCGTCCGCCCAGTCCTGCGCGGTGGGCTCGCCGTCGTCGCCGGGCCCGAACACCGTGACCCGATCGCCGATCCGGGCGGGCCGGTCGCCCAGGTCGACGACCAGCTGGTCCATGCAGATCGTCCCACGGACCGCCGCGCGACCTCCCGCGAACCCCACCTGCGCCCGATTGGACGCGGTGCGGTGGATGCCCTCGCCGTAGCCGACCGGGACGAGGCCCAGGGTGGTCTCGCGGTCGGCGCTCCAGCGCCATCCGTAGGACACGGAGCTGCCCGCCGGGACCCGCTTGACGTTCGCCAGCACGGTGCGCGCCGTCAGCACGGGGCGGACCTCCGGGACGGGGACCGCCGGGTCGGGGGCGATGCCGTAGGACGCGATGCCCATGCGGACGAGGTCGAAGTGCGACGACGGCCGCGTCACGCCGGCGGCGGAGTTCGCGAGGTGACGCAGGCCCGGGTCGACGCCCGCGGCCGCCAGCTGGTCGACGGCGGCCCGGAACACGGCCTCCTGCTGGTCGTTCGCGGGGTGGTCGGGCTCGTCGGCGCTGGCGAAGTGCGACCACACGCCGGTGACCTCGATCCGGCCGGCGCTCTGCAGCCGCGCGGCGGCCGCGACGAGGTCGTCCCACTGGGGGCCGAAGGCGCCGTTGCGCGACAGCCCCGTGTCCACCTTGAGCTGGACCCGCGGACGGTCGCCCGCCGCGGCGATGGCCTCGAGCTGGTCGACCCCGGAGGCGGTCACCTCCACGTCGGCCCCGACGAGCTCGGCGTAGGGCGCGCCGGGCACGGCCAGCCAGCACAGGAGGGGTCCGCGGTCGCCGGCCGCGCGCAGCTCGAGCGCCTCGGCCGGGGTGGCGACGCCGAGCCAGTCCACGGAGGCCTGCCGCGCGGCACGCGCCACGGGGATCATCCCGTGGCCGTACGCGTTCGCCTTCACGACCGCCATCTGCAGGGCGCTCGGGGCGTACGCACGCAGCGCCGTGAGATTGGCGCGGTACTGGTCCAGGTCGACGACGAGCTCGGCGTTGGCACTCACGGACGGTTCCCTCTCCCTGAACGCTTGTGACGCGGTTCGGCCTCGCCGGCTCGAACGGGCCGAACACCGTCACAGAAGTCGCGGAGGACGGGGCGGAGCTCGCGCGCCACGTCGGACGCGACGAAGGGACCGTCGAGCCTCTCGGCCGCGAGCCCGTGCAGCAGGGCACCGACCGAGGCGGCGTCGAAGGAGTCGAGCCCGGTGGCGAGCAGGGACCCGATGAAGCCCGCCAGCACGTCGCCCGCGCCGGCGGTGCCGAGCCAGGGGGTGCCCGAGAGATTCACCCGCACACGACCGTCGGTGGCGGCGATGACCGTGCGCGGCCCCTTGAGCAGGACCGTCGCGTTCCACCGCCCGGCCGCCTCGCGCGCGTGGCGCAGAGGATCGGCCTCGACGGACTCGCGATCGGTGTGCAGGATCGCGGCCAGCTCGCCCGCGTGCGGTGTCAGCAGCGCGTCGACCTCGAAGGAGTCGGGCAGGTGGTGCAGCGCGGTGGCGTCCACCACCACGGGGACGCCGTCCTGGAGCGCAGCGGCCAGGGGCGCGGGCGTGTCCTCGCCGCCCGACCCCACGACCCACGCCTGGACCCGGCCGCGGCGGGCCACGACCTCGGGGGCACGATCGACGACCCGGCGCGCGAGCTCCTGGGCGCCGACGAAGCGGATCATGCCCGCCGGACCGGCCTGGGCCCCCGCGACGCACAGGTGGGCGGCGCCGGCGTACTGCGGCGATCCGGCCCGGACCCCCAGCACGCCACGGGTGTACTTGTGGTCGTCGCGGCCGGGCACGATCGTGTCGCGGAACGCGGCGCCGTCGCGGGGCCCGAGCGCCTCGAGGGCGGGCTCGCCGGACAGGTCGAGACCGATGTCGACGACCCTCACCTCGCCGGCGAGATCGGCCGCGGGGCCGACCAACAAGCCGTACTTGGCGGTGGCGAAGGTGACGGTGAGATCGGCGCGGATCGCCGGCCCGTCGAGCCGGCCGTCGTCGACGCCGATGCCCGAGGGCACGTCCACCGCGACGACGAAGGGCCGCTCGCGCTCGATCCACTGGGCCCACGCGGCCGCGGTCCCCTCGAGCCCGGGGCGCGCACCGATGCCGAAGAGCGCATCGACCACGAAGCGGTGGCCGTCGGGCTGCTCGACCACGCGAGCGCCGGCCTCGCGCGCCGCCTCCAGTCCCGCCTCGTGCACCGCCGACTCGTCGAGCAGGCACAGGTTCACCCGCCGGCCCTCGCGGCACCAGTGCGCCGCGGCGAAGAGCGCGTCGCCACCGTTGTTGCCAGGCCCCACGAGGACGACGAGCGTCTCGTGCGCCGACACGACCTGCGCCACCTGGTGCGCCAGCCCCGTGGCGGCGCGCTGCATGAGCGCGTCCCAGCCCTGGCTCGCGGCGGCGACCTCCTCCGCCGCGCGCACCTGCGCGACGGTGTGGGCGGTCAGCATCGGATCACTCGACCGTGACGGACTTGGCCAGGTTGCGCGGCTGGTCGACGTCGTGCCCCAGCAGCTCGGCCATCTCGCACGCGAAGATCTGCAGCGGCACCGCGGCCACGAGCGGCTGCAGGAGGGTGGGCGTCTTCGGCAGCCGGATGACCACGTCGGCGAAGGGCACCACCGAGTCGTCGCCGTCCTCGACCAGGATGATCGTGTAGGCGCCGCGCGCCCGGACCTCCTGGATGTTGCTCACGATCTTCTCCTGCAGCTGGTCGCGCGCCCGCGGCGGCACGACGACGAACATCGGCAGGCCCTTCTCGACCAGCGCGATGGGCCCGTGCTTGAGCTCGCCGGCGGCGAACCCCTCGGCATGGACGTAGGCCAGCTCCTTGAGCTTCAGCGCGCCCTCGAGCGCCACGGGGAAGCCCACGTGGCGACCCAGGAACAGGAACGAGCGCCGGTCGACGAGGTCGGCCGCGAGCTTGCGCACCTGGTCGCCGTCGTCGAGCATCCGCTGCACCTTCTCCGGGATCGCGTGCAGCTCGTCGATGATGTGGCTGATCTCGTCGCCGTACTTCGCGCCCTTGACCTGGGCGAGGTAGAGGCCCAGCAGGTAGCAGGCGATGAGCTGGGTCAGGAAGCCCTTGGTCGACGCGACACCGATCTCCGGCCCGGCGTGGGTGTAGATGACGGCGTCGGACTCGCGCGGAATCGTGGAGCCGTTGGTGTTGCATATCGCGAGCACCCGCGAGCCCTGCTCGCGCGCGTGCCGGATCGCCATCAACGTGTCGGCCGTCTCGCCCGACTGGCTCATGGCCACCACGAGGGTGTCGCGGGTCAGGATCGGGTCGCGGTAGCGGAACTCGTGGGCGAGCTCGACCTCGCAGGGGATGCGGGTCCAGTGCTCGATGGCGTACTTGGCGACCAGGCCCGCGTAGTTGGCCGTGCCGCACCCGACGATGATGATCTTGTCGACGGTTCGCAGCTCGTCCTCGGACAGCCGCACCTCGTCCAGCTGCAGCTTGCCGCTGCCGTCGTGACGGCCCAGCATCGCGTTGGCGACGGCGCTCGGCTGCTCGAAGATCTCCTTGCGCATGAACCAGTCGTAGCCGTCCTTCTCGGCGGCCGAGAGGTCCCAGTCGACGTGGTAGCGCTTGCCCTCCGCCGGGCT
>JBEVDF010000288.1:0-12569 GCA_040514145.1 Aeromicrobium sp. | reverse complement strand
CCTTGGCGAGTTCGAGGACCTCCACCCCAACGTCGTGGCCTTCGAGGAGCGGCTAGCCAACTCCGAAGGGATGGGCGGCGTGGACATGGCCGAGCTGGTGCGCCGGTCGCTACGCATGAACCCGTCACGGGTGATCGTCGGTGAGGTGCTCGGCGACGAGATCGTCACGATGCTCAACGCGATGAGCCAGGGCAACGACGGCTCGCTCTCGACGATCCACGCGAACTCCTCGCTCGAGGTGTTCAACCGCATCTGCACCTATGCGATCCAGTCCGCCGAGCGCCTGCCCGCCGACGCCACGATGATGCTGATCGCCGGCGCGATCGACTTCGTCATCTTCGTCGAGCGTCGCAACGAGTTCCACAGCGGCGGCGGCCTGCGGCGCGTCATCACCTCGGTCCGCGAGGTCAACGGCGTCGACGGCCGCGTGCTGTCCAGTGAGGTCTTCGCCGAGGGTCCCGACGGAGTCGCCCACGCCGCCGCCGCGGTCAGCTGCATCGAGGACCTGCAGATGCACGGCTACCGCCCCACCGCCTACGAGGGCCAGGCGTTCTGATGATCTCCCAGGCCCTGATGGTGACGCTCCTCGGCGCCGTGATCGGCGCGGGGATCCTGCTCGTGGTGGTCGGCATGTCCGAGCGCGAGGAGCCGGGCCCCCGGCGCCCCGGCGTCTCCTTGCGCGACCGCCTGCAGGGCAGCGCCCGTCGCGCGGTGCTCGGCGGTGCCGCCGGCCTGGTCATCCTGTTGCTCACGGGCTGGCCCGTGCTGGCCATCTCGGTCGGCGCGCTCGTGTGGTTCGCCCCGATGCTGTTCGGCGGCCTGGCCAGCGAGAAGCGCGCCATGGCCCGGCTCGAGGGCCTCGCGGCCTGGACCGAGTCCCTGCGCGACACGATCGCCGGCGCGGTCGGCCTCGAGCAGGCGATCCCGGCCACCGCCTACGCGGCGTCGCCCGCGATCAAGCCCGCCCTCATCCGGCTCACCGACCGGCTGCGCGTGCGCACGCCGCTGTCCACGGCGCTGCAGGGCTTCGCCGACGACATCGACGACCCGAGCGCCGACCTCATCGTCGCCACCTTGATCCTCAACGCGCGGCTGCGAGGCCCGGGCCTGCGCGAGGTCCTGACGTCGTTGGCCAAGTCCGCCCGCGCCGACCTCGACATGCGTCGCCGGATCGCGGCGAGCCGCTCCAGCACCCGACGCAGCGTCCAGATCGTCATGGGCATCACGGTGGCGTTCGTGCTGTTCCTGTCGATCTTCAACCGCAGCTACGTCGCGCCCTACTCGACCCCGATCGGGCAGATCGTCCTGCTCGTCGTGATCGGCCTGTTCGCCGCCGGGTTCGTGTGGATGCGTCGCCTCTCGGAGTTCGAGACGCCCGAGCGGTTCCTGCTGGCGAAGCAGGAGGCCTCGTGATCCTCATCCTCATCTGCGGCGCCCTCGCCGGGGCCGGCGTCTGGCTGCTCTTCAGCCGCTCACCCGCCTTCAGCGCCACCGCCGCCTCCGAGCTGGCCCGGCTCGACGTGCAGCGCCGTCGTGGGGGAGCGCGCCCGTCGCAGGCCTCCCTCGACGAGGACGAGTCGCGCACCCTGAGGTTCGGCACGCGCGCCACGGCCTTCCTCAACGACCGCGGGATCGAGCTGCCGGCGAGCATCCGCTCCGACCTGGCCGTCGTCGGCCGCTCGGTCGAGAGCCACCTGGGCTCCACCCTCGTGGCCGCGATCGTCGGCGCGTTCGCGCCGGCCCTCATGCTGTCGCCGTTCATGGTGGCCGGATGGGTCAGCCCCGTGCTCCCGCTGTGGCTCGCGATCCTCGGCGCCCTCGGCGGCGCGGCGCTCGCGCAGCTGCAGCTGCACTCCGAGGCCACCGACCGGCGCCGCGACTTCCGCCACGTCGTCAGTGCGTTCCTCGACCTCGTGTCGATGAACCTCGCCGGCGGTCGTGGTGTGCCCGAGGCGCTCTCGGCCGCCGCCGGCGTCAGCCAGGGCTGGGGCATGCTCCGCCTGCGCGAGACCATCGAGAACGCCCGGTTGCAGGGCATCACGCCCTGGGCCGCGCTCGGCCGCCTGGGCGACGACATGAAGGTCGAGGAGCTGCGCGACCTCGCAGCGGCCCTGGCCCTCGTCGCCGAGGACGGCGCCAAGGTGCGCGACTCGCTCACGGCCCGTGCCTCCTCGATGCGCCAGCGCGAGCTGGCCGACTCCGAGGGCCGCGCCCAGGAGCGCTCCCAGTCCATGCTGGTCGCCCAGCTGCTGCTGGCGGCCGGCTTCCTCGTCTTCCTGATCTACCCGGCGCTGTCTGGCATCGCCGGGCTCTGAGACCACCGCACCCGAAGGAGAAGCACATGTTGAACCCCGCACTCGGTTACCTCGTCACGATGCTCGGTGGCCGCCTGGACAAGGCCCGTCGCGAGGAGGGCGCCTCCGCCGTCGAGTGGGTCGTCATCGCCGCCGTGCTCGTCACGGTCTGCGGCATCATCGGCGTCATCCTCACCCAGGCGCTCCAGGGCGAGGCCAACGAAATCGGCAACAACATCCAGAACCCCTGATCTGATGCGTTCTCGGGCACGGGACGAGCGGGGGGCCAGCGCGATCGAGCTGGTCCTCTACACGCCCCTGCTCATGATCGCGATGATCATCACGATCCAGTTCGCGCTGACCTACCTGGCCAAGCAGTCGGCCAGCGCCGCGGCGCGCGAGGCCTCGCGGGTCGCTCGCGTCACGGGCGACGCCGACCAAGGTCGCACCAAGGGGATCTCCTCCGCCCAGACCCTGGGGCGCGGCGTCCTGCGCGGGCCCCAGGTCACGGTCGTCCGGAACGGCGACTCGATGCGGGCCACGGTGTCGGGCCGGGCCAACCAGCTGCTGCCCTTCGTCGGGTCGCCGCGCGTGGAGGAAGTCGCCCAGGGCCGGATCGAGGAGTTCCAGGAGGACACGCCGTGATCCGGGGGCTGCGACAGCGCGAGCGCGGCTCGATGTCGGTCGAGGTCGTGCTGATGGTGCCGATCCTCGTCATGTTCCTGATGCTGGTGCTGGCCGGAGGCCGCTACGTGGCCGTCCGCGCCGACATCGAGTCGGCCGCGCGCGACGCGGCCCGGGCGGCGTCCTTCGAGCGCAGCCGGTCCGAGGCGATCTCGGCCGCGTACGCCGCGGCCAACGCCAGCGACGTGGACGACCGGTTCTCCGAGTGCGTCGTGTCGAGCATCGACGGCTCGTTCGAGGCGGGCGGCGTCGTCGAGGTGTCGGTGCGGTGCCGCGTCTCGAACGACGGGCTGGGCCTCGTCGGACTCACCGGCAGCCGCGACTTCGAGGCCAGCAGCAGTGCCCCCATCGACCGCTACCGGAGGTTCGGATGAGCAGGCGCGAGCGTGGCGGGGCCACCATCTTCGTGCTGAGCATGTCGCTCGTCCTCATGCTGTGCGCCGGTCTGGTCATCGACGGCGGCATGGGCATCAACGCCCGGATGCGGGTCGCCGACGACGCCGAGCAGGCGGCGCGCGCGGGGGCCAACGCCGTGAACGTCGACCAGCTGCGCAGCGGTGGAGCGCTCGCGGTCGACCCCGGCCTGGCCCGGATGTACGCGCAGGATTTCCTCAGCGCCCGCGGCTATCCCGCCGCCCAGTTCTCCATCACGGTCAACGCCAACACGGTGGCGATCGAGGTGCGCGACACCAGCGACACCACGCTGCTGAAGCTCATCGGCATCAACGAGTACCCGGTCACGGCGCGAGCCACCGCGACGGCCGCCACTTCATGACCTCGACGAGGAGCCACCCATGACTGATCCCACGACGACCCCGGACGCCAGCCGGTTCGAGTCGCTCGCGCCCGCGCCGGTGGAGGAGTCCTCCTCGACCGCCTCGCGCGTCGGCTCGGCGCTCGCCCTGGCGGCCCTGCTCGTCGGGCTCCCCGTCGCGCTGCTGCTGCTCGGTGGCGCGCCGCCGATCCCCACCGAGCTGCCGAGCCTGCGCGACCTCGCCCGCCAGCTGGGTCCCGAAGACCTCGTGTCGGTCCTGGTCGGCCTCGTGTGGCTGCTCTGGCTCGGCTTCATCGGGTGCGTCGTGCTCGAGATCATCGCCACCCGCCGCGGCGGCCTGGCGCGCACCGTCCCGTTCGCCGGGCCGCTGCAGCACCTGGCCCGCGCGCTCATCGGCGGCCTGCTCGTCACGGGCCTGGTCGCCGGTCCCGCCGGCGCGGCCACCGGTCCGTCCGACTCCGACATCGCACCGCAGACCGGCGCCGTGGCCACCGCCGTCGTGGAGGCGGTCACCCCGGCGCCCGAGGAGAAGCCCACGGTCGCCGATCGCATCGAGAACCGCCTCGAGGGCGAGCTCGTCTACACCGTGAAGGCACCCAAGGACGGCTACCACGACAACCTCTGGGACATCGCCGAACGCCACCTGGGCGACGGGTTCCGCTACAAGGAGATCTACGAGCTCAACAAGGACAAGGTCCAGCTCGACGGGCGCAAGCTCGAGCTCGCGCGGCTGATCCAGCCCGGCTGGCAGCTGGCCATGCCCGCCGATGCCGTGGGCGTCGACCGCATGCCGGTCGAGCAGGCCCCGGTCACCCCGGCGCCCGCGGGCTCGCAGGGTGGCGGCGGTGGCAGTGCCTCCGACGCCGGCGGCGTGGAGGCCGACGCCACCGCGCAGGCGCCCGAGTCCACGGCCTGGTGGATGGGCGCCGGTCTGCTGGCCAGCGGACTGCTCGCGGCGCTCGCCGTCGCGCGTCGGCGCCGTCCGGGCGGCGAGCCCGACGAGGCGGCCCGCGAGACCGAGGCCGACCTGCGCCTGGCCGCCGACCCCGAGCGGGCCGCGTCGCTGGAGACCGCGCTGCGTCACCTCACCCACGCGTGCGATCGTGCGGGCGTCGACGTCCCCGCCGCCTACGCGGCGGTCGTGGGTCACGATGACGTCGAGCTGCACCTGGCGCCCGCCGTTCCCGAGGCGGTCGAGGGCTGGGAGGCGTTCGAGGACGGGGCCGTGTGGCGGCTCGCCGACGACCTCGCCACGCTCCGGGCACCCGAGGACGTCGAGCCCGCGTACCCGTCGCTGGTCAGCCTCGGTGTCGACACCGAGGGCCGCGACGTCCTCGTCGACCTCGCGTCGTCCGGTGGCCTCATCACCGTGGGCGGCGACCTGCACGTCAGCGCCGAGGTGATCACGTCGCTCGTCCTGCAGGCCGCGGTCAGCCCGTGGTCGCGTGCCGTCCGGGTCCTGGCCACCGGCCTGCCGCCGGCGGTCGCGTCGGTCGCGGAGCGGGTCACCCTCGTCAACGACGTCGAGGCCGCTGCCGCCGAGCTCGAGGCCACCCGCGCCGACGACGTCCTCACCGGTCGCCGTCGCGAGGACGCGCTCACCCTCCTGGCCGTCGGCACCTCGTCGCCGGGCTTCGCCCTCGAGCGCCTCGCCGGCGTCGCCGGTGCGAACCCCGGCACCGCGGCCATCGCGGTGGGCGACCACGACGCCGCGCGCTGGCGCCTGCACGTCGACGAGCACGGCACCCTCCACGTGCCGCAGCTGGGACTGGCCGTCACCGCCAACCGGATCGGTGCCCACCACGCCGAGTCCGTCGCCGCCCTGTTCGCCTCGGCCGGGCTCACCACCCGTCCGGGCGACGACAGCGACCGGGTCGCGATCGCCCTGCCGCGCCGCGACGCCGACGACGCCGCGTGGCTCACCGCCACCAGCCGGGTCGGCATCCTCGGACCCGTCGTCGTCGACGGCCCCGGCGAGCAGGCCGAGCGCCGCGCCACGGTGCTCACCGAGATCGTGGCCTTCCTGGCGCTGCACCCCGAGGGTGTCCACCCCACCGTGCTGACCGGCGCCGTGTGGCCGCTGGGCGTCACCCCCGAGGTACGCGACGCCAACATCGAGCGCGCCCGCGTGTGGCTCGGCTCCGACCGCGAGGGCCACCACCGCCTGCGCGAGAGCCTCGACGGCCGCCTGTCGCTCGGCCCCGACGTCGTGTGCGACTGGGACGCCTTCCGCCACCTGGTGATCGCGAGCCGACGCGCCGAGTTCCCGCGCGACGAGATCGACCTGTTGCGCCGCGCGCTCAAGCTCGTGCGGGGTCCGGCGTTCGAGGATGCCCCGCGGGGCCGCTACGCCTGGTCGGCCACGCTCGACCTGCCGCGCGCGGTCGGCGCGCTCGTCGTCGACGCCGCGCTGCGCCTCGCCACGCTGCTGCAGGACGGCCGCGACCCGGCCGGCTCGGCGGCGGCGGCCGGGGCGATCCTGCGGATCTACCCGACGCACGAGGAGGCGTGGCGGATCATCCTGCGCGCCCGTCACGAGAGCGGTGGCACCGCCGGCGTCGCTGCCGTGGTCGAGCAGCTCCTGGTCGCCCTCGACGGGGAGCCGATGGATCCCACCACGGCCACGCTCGTCGACGAGCTGCTGCCCCAAGGCGGTTCCCAGGTCTCCTGACCGTGCGTGGGTCACGCGATCGGCCGGTGTCCTCAGCGGACCCAGCCACCGGGTCCGGCCACCCTGACCCGATGGCCCGGGGCGGCTCTCGGGCGGCCCCATTACGCTGGAGACGATGACCACGACCCCCGATCGCGTCTACCTCGACCACGCGGCCACCACCACGATGTGGCCCGAGGCCGTCGAGGTGATGCACGACGAGCTGCAGCGCACGGGCAACCCGTCGAGCCTGCACGAGGCCGGTCGCCGGGCGCGGCGGGTGGTGGAGGAGTCGCGCGAGTCGATCGCCGAGCGCCTGGGTGCCCGGCCCAGCGAGGTCGTGTTCTGCTCGGGCGGCACCGAGGCCAACAACCTCGCGATCAAGGGGCTCTACTGGTCGCGCCGCTCGGCCGATCCGCGCCGGGAGCGCGTCGTGTTCAGCTCGATCGAGCACCATGCACTGCTCGACCCCGTCACCTGGCTCGCCGCGCACGAGGGCGCCCGCATCGACGTCACGCCCGTCGATCGCCAGGGTCGCGTGCGCATCGACGCCCTGCGCGAGTCCATCGAGTCGCGTCCCGAGGACGTCACGGCGATCACCACGATGTGGGCGAACAACGAGATGGGCACGATCCAGCCCGTCGCCGAGGTCGTGGAGATCGCTCGCCGCCACGGCATCCCCGTGCACTCCGACGCCGTCCAGGCCGCCGGCTACCTCCCGCTCGACTTCGCCGCCATGGGCCTCGACGCGATGACCGTCACCGCGCACAAGCTCGGCGGCCCCGTCGGCGTCGGGGCGCTGGTGATCCGCCGCGAGGTCGAGGTGACGCCGCTGCTGCACGGTGGCGGCCAGGAGCGCGACCTGCGGTCGGGCACGGTGGGGACGGCGCTCATCGCGGGCTTCGCGACCGCGCTCGAGCTCACGGTGCAGCGCCAGGAGAAGAACGCGTCGCGCATCGAAGCCCTGCGCACCCGACTGGTCGAGGGCATCGCCCGCGTGGTCCCCGAGGCCGTCGTCAACGGCGATCCGCTCGCGGGTCCCGCGCACCGCCTGCCGAACATCGCGCACGTGACCTTCCCCGGCTGCGAGGGCGACGCCCTGCTGATGCTGCTCGACGCCCAGGGCATCGAGGTCTCCACCGGGTCGGCCTGCCAGGCCGGCGTGCCGCAGCCCAGCCACGTGCTGCTCGCCATGGGCTTCGACGACGCCGCGGCGCGCGGGTCCTTGCGCTTCAGCCTGGGGCACACGTCCACCGAGGCCGACGTCGATCGCCTGCTCGAGGTGCTTCCGGCGGTGCACGAGCGGGCCCGCACCGCAGGACTCGTCCGGAGTCGGACCCGATGAGGCTCATCGCCGCGATGTCCGGCGGCGTCGACTCCGCCGTGGCGGCCGCGCGCGCCGTCGACGCGGGCCACGACGTCACCGGGGTGCACCTGGCCCTCAGCCGCAATCCCAAGTCGTACCGCTCCGGCGCCCGCGGCTGCTGCTCGATCGAGGACGCGGGCGACGCCCGCCGCGCCGCCGACGTGATCGGCATCCCGTTCTTCGTGTGGGACATGAGCGACGAGTTCGCCGACGAGGTCGTCGACGACTTCATCGCCGAGTACACCGCCGGCCGCACGCCCAATCCGTGCCTGCGCTGCAACGAGAAGATCAAGTTCGCCGCCGTGCTCGAACGCGCCGTCGCGCTGGGCTTCGACGGCGTGGTCACCGGCCACTACGCGCGGCTGGTGACGTCCGACGGCAGCGCCGGCGAGGTGGTGGAGCTGCATCGCGCGGTCGACCACGGCAAGGACCAGTCCTACGTGCTCGGCGTCCTCACCCAGGACCAGCTGGCGCGCTCGGTCTTCCCGCTCGGCGACGACCCGAAGTCCCTCGTGCGCGAGGAGGCCGCCCGGCGCGGGCTCCAGGTGGCGAACAAGCCCGACAGCCACGACATCTGCTTCATCGCCGACGGCGACAACGCCGGCTGGCTCGCCGACAAGCTGGGGCCGCGACCCGGCCCGATCGTGGACGAGACGGGCGCCGAGGTCGGCGAGCACGACGGCGCCTACGCCTTCACGATCGGCCAGCGCAAGGGCCTGCGCCTCGGCGTCCCGGCTGCCGACGGCAAGCCGCGCTTCGTGCTCGACATCGAGCCCGTGTCCGGCACCGTCACGGTGGGCCCGCGCGAGCACCTGGCGATCGACGCGATCGAGGCCATCAAGCCGCTGTGGTGCGACGAGCCGCCCACCGGCGAGCTGGCGTGCACGGTGCAGCTGCGCGCCCACGGCGAGGAGCACCGGGCCACGGTCACCGTCGACGGCGACCTCGTCCGGGTCGACCTCGTCGACCCCGCCACGGGCATCGCCCCGGGCCAGGCCTGCGTGATCTACGAGGGGACGCGCGTCGTCGGCTCGGCCACGATCGCGCGCACCAGCCGCTCCGTCGCCGCCTGACGGGAATCCGCGCGGACGCCGCAGCGTTGACCCGGGCGTGTGGGACAGCATCGTCATCGGAGCCGGCCAGGCCGGCCTGTCGACCTCGTTCCACCTGCACCGGCTCGGGGTGCGGCACCTCGTCCTCGACGCGAACGCGCGGCCGGGCGGGGCGTGGCAGCACCGCTGGGACTCCCTGACCATGTCCGACGTGCACGGCGTCGCCGACCTGCCGGACGCGCCGCTGCCTGCCGCCCATGGGCCCGAGGCGGCCAACACGTTCGTGCCGGACTACTTCACCGACTACGAGACACGGCACGACCTGCCCGTCGTCCGTCCCGTCGTGGTGCGTTCGGTGCACGACGAGGGCGAGGCGCTGCGGGTCGAGGCCGAGGACGGCCGGACCTGGCACACCCGCACCCTCGTCAACGCGACCGGAACGTGGCGTCGTCCGTTCGTGCCCCACTACCCGGGCCGCGCCTCCTTCAAAGGTCGCCAGGTGCACACGGCCGGCTTCGGCGACCCTGAGGACTTCCGCGGCCAGCGGGTGCTCGTCGTCGGCGGGGGAGCGTCGGCGGTCCAGTTCCTGGGGATCCTGCGGCCGATCACCGACACCGTGTGGGTCACCCGCCGCGAGCCGGTGTGGCGCACCGACGGGTTCGACGAGGACGCCGGCCGTGCGGCCGTCGCCCTGGTGGAGGAGCGGGTGCGGCAGGGTCTGCCGCCGCGCAGCGTCGTGAGCGTCACCGGCCTCATGCTGCGCTCGCAGGAGCAGGAGGCGGCGCGGCTGGGCGCCTACGAGCGGCGTCCGATGTTCAGCCGGATCGAGCCCCACGGCGTGCGCTGGGCCGACGGGACGTTCGAGCCGGTCGACGTGATCCTGTGGGCCACCGGATTCCGCCCCGACGTCGAGCACCTCGCCCCGCTGGGGCTGCGCTCACCGCTCGGCGGGATCCAGCTCGGCGACACGACGGCGACCTCGACCACGGCCGTGGCGGACCCCCGCGTGCAACTCGTCGGGTACGGCCCGTCGGCCTCGACGATCGGCGCCAATCGTGCCGGCCGCGTGGCCGCGCGTGCGGTCGCGCGCCGGCTGGAGCAGGCGCAGGCTCAGGCCAGCTGACGCTCGAGGACCAGGTCGTCCTCGGTGTGCCCGCCCACGACGAAGCGCCGCTCGCCGACGACCTCGAAGCCGTGCTTGGCGTAGAACCGCTGGGCGCGGGCGTTGCGGCCGTTCACGCCGAGCCAGACGCTGGCGGCGCCGGCCTCGCGGGCCGCCTCGACCACCGCGTCCATGAGGCTCGAGGCGACGCCCGTGCCGTGGGCGGCCGGATCGGCGTAGCACTTGCTCAGCTCGACCGTCGGGCGCTGCCGCACGATGGCCGCGAGGTGCTCGTCGTAGGGCTCCCGCGAGAACGTGAGCGTGTAGCCGGTCAGGGTGCCCGCGTCGTCCTGCGCGACGAGGACCTCGGCCTCCTCGGCGACGAGGTACTCCTCGAAGCGGTCGGCCGACAGGTGCTGGGCGATGAACGCGGCCATGCTCTCCTCGGGCATCCCCGGAGGGCAGGCGAGGGGGAAGGTGCGCGCGGCGAGGTCCGCGAGGGCGGGCACGTCGGTGCTCGTGGCGGGTCGAACGGTCACCGGATGATTCTCACAGCCCCCCGTGGGGGATGATCGTGGGCATGCGCGCCACGGGAATCGGATCGATGCCGGGCGACGAGTTCACCCCGGTCGCGCGGTACGTCATCGAGACGTTCGGCGCCGACGGGATCGTCTTCGTCCCCGAGCTGCCCGACCGGGGCGCGCCGTCCGCGATGCTCGGCCGCACCCTGGGCATCGTGCCGCTGCCGATCGACCTGCAACCGGCGGGATGGCGCCTCGCGCCGGGCGAGGGGATGGACCAGCGCCGGGCCCGCTCCGCGCTGCGTGAGGACCTGGACGTCCTGGAGGAGCTGCTCGCCGGGCAGTCCGTCACCCTCAAGCAGCAGGTGACCGGCCCGTTGACACTGGCCGCCACGGTGGAGCGTCCCCGCGGGGACAAGGTCGTGTCCGACCACGGCGCGCGGCGCGAGCTCGCCGAGGCGCTGGGCGCGGCGGTAGGGGACCACCTCGCCGAGTTGCGACGCCGGTTCTCCGGCGACCTCGTGGTGCAGGTCGACGAGCCCGCGATCACCGCCGTGCTGGCCGGCAGCATCCCCACGGCCAGCGGGTTCGGACGCCACCGCTCGATCGACGCGCCCGCGGCCGATGCCCTGTTGCGGCCCGTCGTCGACGCGATCCGCGCGGCCGATGCCCTGGCCGTGGTGCACTCCTGCGCGCCGGACGTGCCGGTGTCGCTGTTGGCCGGCGCCGGGTTCGAGGCGATCTCGTTCGACCTCTCCCTCGCGCAGCCGTCCGACGTCTGGGCGCAGTTCTTCGAGGACGGCACCGACCTGTGGTTCGGCGGCGCGGACGCCGCCCGGATCGAGGAGTTCATGGGCCGCCTCGGCTTCGCCCCGGAGTCCTTCGCCGGCCGCGGCGCCGTGACGCCCGCGTGCGGCCTCGCCGGCCGCTCGCCCGCCGACTCCCGCCGCGCCCTCGAGCAGGCCGCCCAGGCCGCCCGATCCTTCGGCTGATCTCGATCCACCCTCTCGCTGCGCTCGCCGTCCCGCGATCACCGGCGCCGCGCCCGGTGATCGAGTAGCTGGGGAGCGCAGCGAGCCGCGTATCGAGATCACGCTCAGTCCGCGTCGCGCAGCAGCCGCAGGGTCTCGCGCTCGATCGCGGCGCGGCGCTCGAGGGCGTCGATCTCGCTCTCGAACGACTGGCGCGGGATCACCGTGCCCGACTCGTACAGGCTCACGAGCCGCGGGTCGACGTAGGAGCTGCGCACCACGGTGGGCGTGTTGCCCAGCGCGAGCGAGACCTCGGTCATCGCGGCGCGCACCGCCCGCGCCCGTGAGGCCTTCGTGTCGCCGGGCTCGTCCGAGAGGGCGAGCACCTCAGCCGCGAGGACCGTGGCGGCCCACGTACGCAGGTCCTTCGCGCTGATCTCGAGGCCGGTCTGCTCGCGCAGGTACTCGTTCACGTCGGACGAGGCCAGCGGGAACCGCGACCGGTTCGTCATGTACTCCAGCAGGCGCGGACCACCGCCGCGGCGCCGCCGCATGCGGTTGACCGCGTCCACGACGGGCTCGTCGTCCAGGACCACCTGGTGCTCCACGCCCGACTTGCCCACGAAGGTGAACACGAGCGTCTCGCCCTTGGCGCGCACGTGCCGACGCTCCAGCGTGGTCAGCCCGAAGCTGCCCTGCTTCGCGTAGACGTCGTTGCCGACGCGGAACGAGCCGGAGTCGAGCAGCCGCACGGCGACCGCCGCCGCGTGCTCGCGCGACCCGTCCCGCGCGGTGATGTGGTCGGCGACCAGGCCGCGCAGCTTCGGCAGCTCGTGGGCGATCTGGCTGATGCGGTCGAACTTCTCGAGGTTCCGCTGTCGCACCCAGTCGGGGTGGTAGAGGTACTGGGTCCGCCCGGCCTCGTCGACGCCCGTGGCCTGCAGGTGGCCGTTCGCCCACGGGCTGATCCAGACGTCCTCCCAGGCCGGTGGGATCACGAGGCTCTCGACGCGCTCCCGCTCCTCGCCGGTGATCGTGCCGCCGAGCTCGTCCAGGTAGGTCCACCCGCGACCCGCGCGGCGCCGGGTCCAGCCCCGGGTGCGGGTCGTCACGCGGCGAAGTCTCATGTTCCGCACCCTAAGTCGGTCGGCGCG
>JBEVDF010000067.1:0-29039 GCA_040514145.1 Aeromicrobium sp. | reverse complement strand
CGGCTACACCGAGTGGTCGACCACCCTGCGGACGAACGTCCTCAAGGAGTCGGCGAAGGTCACCACCTCGCGCCGCACGGTGCGCGGCACGGACACCTTCACGGTGCGCGCCCAGGGCCTCGCCCCGGGTCAGACCTACCGGATCTCGCTGCGCCACCAGGCAGTGAAGGGCAAGGCCGACTCGTACGGCCGCGTCGTGCGCAAGGTCCGGTACGAGAAGGGTCTGGGCTCGT
This sequence comes from Aeromicrobium sp., assembly GCA_040514145.1. Classification (GTDB taxonomy): domain Bacteria; phylum Actinomycetota; class Actinomycetes; order Propionibacteriales; family Nocardioidaceae; genus Aeromicrobium. The sequence continues at coordinate 28,806 of JBEVDF010000067.1, read as the reverse complement.
CGAGGCGGACGATCGCGGTTCGCGGCTTCGACGGCAAGGGCAAGGTCACGTACCTGCAGAAGGTGAAGATCACGCACCGCGCGCGCTGAATCGCATGACGCGCCCGCGGGCGCCGGCCGACCCCCGTTCGGCGGTCGGCGCCCGCGCGGCGCTTGCGTCGACCCCGAGTGGCCGACGTCCCCCACGAGCCGGATGACCACCCCCTGATACATCCGGTGCCGAGGGGGTCTCGGGATGGGACGCCGGTGGGTTCTGGAAGGCAACTCGCGGTGACAGGTGGGCTCGGCTGCCCACGGCGGGAAGACGGTGACGAAGGTCCTGCGCATCAACTGGGCCCGAAGCGTGGCGATGGGGCGTACCGGCTGGTGTGCGGTGCCTAGAATGGAGAGTTCCCCCATGCCACCGAAGGACGTCGATGAGCAACCCCTCACCCGATGAACGCGAGCTCCAGCACGAGCAGGCGTATGTCGACACGGTCTACGAACGACTGGAGGAGTCCACCAAGGTGGCCAAGTCGCTCGTCGCCGAGGGGTTGGCGCGCGGGCACATCGGCCACGAAGGCGGGCTCGTCGAGCGCGACGCGATGGTCTACCAGGCCTCGCGCCGGCTGAGCGCCCTGCACGCCGCCCACGACGGCCTCGTCTTCGGCCGCCTCGACCTCGGCACCGGCGACGCCCGCTACATCGGCCGCATCGGCGTGCGCGACGAGGACCGCGAGATCATCCTCATCGACTGGCGTGCCCCCGCTGCCGCCGTGTTCTACCAGGCCACGGCCCAGGACCCGGCCGGCGTCGTGCGTCGCCGCGTGCTGCGCTGCCGCAACGACCGGGTGATCGGCATCGAGGACGAACTGCTCGACGCCGAGGCCGCGCCCGACGACATGGTCATCATCGGCGAGGGCGCCCTGCTGGCCAGCCTGAGCCGCGCCCGCGACAGCTCGATGCACTCGGTCGTGGCCACGATCCAGAAGGAGCAGGACGAGGCGATCCGCGCCCCCGCCCGCGGCGCGACGGTCATCGGCGGCGGTCCCGGTACGGGCAAGACGGTCGTCGCGCTCCACCGCGCGGCCTACCTGCTCTACACCGACCGGCGCCGCTTCGAGTCCGGCGGCGTGCTCGTCGTCGGCCCGTCCGGCGTCTTCATGAACTACATCGAGCGGGTGCTGCCCAGCCTCGGCGAGACCAGCGTCGTGCTGCGCTCGATCGGTGAGGTCGTCGACGGCATCCACGCCGCGCACCACGCCGTGCCCGAGGCCGCCGCGCTGCTGGGCTCGGCCAACATGGCCAAGGCGCTGGCGCGGATCGCCAAGTCGCCGCAGCCGGGGACGCCGAACCGGTTCGACCTGTTCTACCGCGACGACCGGCTCGTGCTGGAGGCGTCCGACCTCGCGCGGATCCGGCGCAAGGTCCTGTCGAACGGCCTGCCGAACACCACCCTCGCGGCCGTCCGCGAGGAGCTCGTCAAGGCGCTGTGGGAGCGCGTCACCGGCGACCGCGGGCTCGATCGCGGTGAGGAGGCGTTCGCCGACCACCTCGACGGCGACCTGACCTTCGAGACCTTCGTCGACGAGTGGTGGCCCGAGCTCGATCCGGTCGAGGTGTGGCGCACCGTCCCGGGTCGCCTCGGCGAGGTGGCGTCCGACCTGTTCACCTCGTTCGAGCAGCAGGTGCTGCGCCGCGAGTGGGCCGACGAGCCCACGATCGAGGACATCCCGCTGATCGACGAGCTCCGGCACCTGCTCGGCGAGGCCCCGGTCCGCGCCGAGGACGACTGGGCCACGCCGAAGCAGATGATGAGCTTCGAGGAGCGCGAGCGCGAGGATCGCGTCCACGCCACCGGCCGCATCGAGGACGAGGGCTACGCCCACGTGCTCGTCGACGAGGCGCAGGACCTCTCGCCCATGCAGTGGCGGATGCTCGGCCGCCGTGGGCGCACCGCCAGCTGGACGATCGTGGGCGACGAGGCCCAGTCCTCGTGGCCCGTCCCGGCCGAGTCGGCCGCGGCGCGCGACGAGGCGCTCGGCACGATGCCCGTGCACCGCTTCCGGCTCTCCACGAACTACCGCAACTCCGCCGAGATCTACGAGTTCGCCGCGCAGGTCGCCCGCCAGGCGATCGCGAACCCCGACCTCGCCGAGGCCGTGCGGCGCACCGGTGTGGACCCGCGCCACGAGGTGGTGGCGGGCGGCGACCTGCTCGACCGCGCCGTCGCCGAGGCCACCGAGATGCTGGCCCAGGTGGAGGGCACGGTAGCCGTGGTCGCCCCGGTGAACCGGATCGATGAGCTGCGTGCGGCCATGCCGACGGACGAGCGTCTGCGCGTGCTCGAGCCGCTGGACACCAAGGGCCTCGAGTTCGACGCGGTCCTGCTGGTGGACGCCGACGGCGTGGTCAACGAGGCGGCCGCCGGCTGGCGCACGCTCTACGTCGTGCTGACCCGCGCCACGCAGCGGCTCGTCACGGTCGGCACCAGCCGCACGTGGCTCGATCGGGTGGCTGAGTGAGGCGAGTCCTCGCCGGGCTCGGCCTCGCGGCCGTGGGCCTGGCCGTGGCGGTGCCGGTGGCGGCGACGACGTTCGTCGACACCGAGCGCACCGTCACGATCGGCGCCCACAACGCCACCGCGCGACCCACCTTCGACGGGCACGTCACGATCGTCGCCGGGCCGCTGCTGCCCGAGCTCCGGATGCCCTCGGACGCCCTGCTGGGGATCGGGGCCGAGGTCGTCCTGCGCGACAGCCCCGACACCGATCTCGAGCGGGTGCTCGCCCAGGACGCGGCGATCGCCAGCCAGCCCGAGGGCGAGATCGCGGCGATGACCTCCGAGATCACGGAGATGGCCCTCGCGTCGCTCCAGCGCGGCCTGGCCGCGGGCGTCATCGCGATGGTCGTGGTGGGCGTCGGCTGGTGGGCCGTCGGCCCGCGGCGGCGGCGTGAGCTGCGCGAGCAGTGGCCCCCCGAGCCCCGCACGGCGTTGGTCGGCGGCGTGCTCGCCGTCGTGGTGCTGGGCGCCGTCATGGCCTACGCGCCCGACCCCGGCACGCAGCGCGAGGCCGCGTGGGTGCCCATCCGGCAGGAGTTCCCCGGGCTGCCCGACGAGCCGCGGCTCGCGAAGGTGGAGATCTCGCGCGGCGCGGCCACCGCCACGAGCAAGGCCATCGTGGAGGGTGCCTTCGACACCTACGAGGAGTCGCTGGCGTTCTACACGTCGCTCGCCGAGAAGGCGAAGGACATCCAGCTGCGCGCGCCGGAGGACGGCCAGACCACGGCGCTGGTGGTCACCGACCGCCACAACAACGTGGGCATGGACCCCGTCGCCGGTGAGGTGGCCCGCGCGGCCGATGCGTCCTTCGTCATCGACCTCGGCGACGACACCTCCAACGGCGCCTCGTGGGAGGCGTTCAGCATCAAGTCGCTGCGGCAGACCTTCGCGGACCTGCCCATCGTCGCGGTCGCGGGCAACCACGACACCGGTCGGTACATCCAGCGCGAGATGAAGCGCAACGACTTCACCGTGCTCGACGGCGAGCCCACCGACCTCGAGGGCGTGCGCATGATCGGCGAGAGCGACCCGCGCAGCTCGGGCCTCACCGCCGGGTACAACGGCAACGAGGGCGACAACATCGCCGCCATCACCGAGCAGAGCCGGGCCCTGGCCGAGGCGGCGTGCGAGGACGGCGAGGTCAGCCTGATGGTCACGCACAGCGTGGCGTCGGCCAAGGAGGCGGTGGCGCAGGGCTGCGTCGACCTCGCGATCAGCGGTCACCTGCACCGCCAGGTGGGCCCCACCAGCACGGAGGGGCCGAACGGCACCTCCACCGAGGTCTCGATCGGCTCCACCGGCGGCGCCGTCTACGCGTTCGCGCTCGGCACCAAGCTGCGGCGCGACGCCCAAGTGGCGGTGCTGACCTTCGAGGCCGGCCGCGTGGTGGGCCTGCAGATCGTCACCTTCAAGCCCGGCGGTGCCATCGACGTCGGCGACTACACGACCCTGCCCGTCCCGGTCGCCGCCGACTGACCCTGATCTCGATACGCGTCTCGCTTCGCTCGCCAGCTACTCGATCGCCGGACCCGCCGCCCGGTGGTCGAGTGCCCGCGAGGAACGAGCGGGTGTATCGAGGCCACGGAGCTGATCTCGATCACCGGCAAGCCGACGCGCCCGCTACGCTGTGCGCATGTCGACGACCAGCACCTGGTGGCCCCTCCGCTGAGGAGGACTGTCGACGTACCCACGCCCAGACCCCCACATGGCGGTCTGGGCGTTGTTCGTCCGACCGCGGGAAGAAGACCACGATGACGCAAGAGCTCCTCGACGACGTGCTGGCCCAGCCCGCGTTCGCGCTGATCCGCGGGCGCGAGGCCGATCGGGTCGCGCTCATCGGCGGCCCCCGGTCCGACATCGAGAAGCTGGCGGACATCCCGCTGGCCGACGGCCCGGGCCCGGCATGGGACCACCTCGTGCTCGTGCCGTTCGCGCAGGTCGCCGAGCGCGGCTTCGAGGCGCACCAGGACGGCACGCCCCTGTCGGTGATCGAGGCGCGCTCGAACCACGACGTCGCCCTCGCCGACCTGCTCGAGGTGCTGCCGAACGGCCCCATCGACCTCGCCGACCGCGGTGGCTTCGAGACCTCCGACGAGGACTACGCGGCCATGGTGCGCCGCATCATCGACGACGAGATCGGCCAGGGCGAGGGCGCGAACCTCGTGATCGGCCGCCGCTACCGGGCCACCGTCGCCGACTGGGACCACACGAAGGCGCTCACCGTGTTCCGGCGGCTGCTCGAGCGCGAGCGCGGCGCGTTCTGGACCTTCTGCATCTTCACCGGCGACCGCTACCTGATCGGCGCCAGCCCGGAGCGGCACGTCAGCCTCGACGACGGCCAGCTGCGGATGAACCCGATCAGCGGCACGTTCCGCATGCGCGGCCTCGAGACGCACGCCGACCGCAAGCGCGAGCTGCTGAAGTTCCTCTCCGACGAGAAGGAGATCTACGAGCTCTTCATGGTGGTGGACGAAGAGCTGAAGATGATGTGCGACCTGTGCCACGAGGGCGGCCTGGTCCTCGGCCCGTACCTCAAGCCGATGAGCCACCTCGTGCACACCGAGTACCTGCTGGCCGGCCGCACCGACCGCGACCCGCGCGAGATCCTGCGCGACTCGATGTTCGCCGCCACCGTGACCGGCAGTCCGGTCGAGAACGCCTGCCGCCTGATCAAGCAGTACGAGCCGCAGGGCCGCGGCTACTACGCGAGCGTGGCGGCGCTCGTCGGCCGCGACGAGAACGGCACGCCGCGCCTCGACGCCCCCATCCTCATCCGCACGGCCGACGTCGACCTCGACGGCAACCTCACCGTCACGGCGGGCGCCACGCTCGTGCGCGACTCCGACGCCGACTATGAGACGAACGAGACGTGGGCCAAGGCATCGGGCGTGCTCAGCGCGTTCGGCCTGGTCGAGGCGGCCCCCGAGCCGGTCGAGGGCTTCGACGCGTTCACCCGCGAGGACGACGTGCTCATCGCGCTCGGCTCACGCAACCAGCGGCTCAGCCAGTTCTGGCTCAGCGACCAGTCGGGCACCCGCCCGACGCCCGCGCTCGAGGGCAAGCGCGTCGTGGTGCTCGACGGCGAGGACGACTTCGTCAACATGCTGGGACACGTCTTCGGCGTGATGGGCATGACCACCGAGGTGATCCGTCACGACGAGTGGACCGAGACCGCGCTCGACGAGCACGACCTCGTGGTGGTCGGTCCGGGCCCCGGCGACCCCCGCGACGGCGACGACGCGAAGATCGCGGTCCTGCGGCAGGCCACGCGCCGGCTGCTCGACCGCGGCCAGCCGTTCCTGGCGATCTGTCTGGGCCACCAGACGCTGTGCCACGAGCTCGGCCTCGAGCTGGGCTACAAGGACATCGTCTTCCAGGGCACGCAGAGCGCGCTGCCGGTGCTGGGCCGCATCGAGACCGTGGGCTTCTACAACACCTTCGTGGCCCGGGTCCCGGAGTCGGGCCTGCCCGAGGGCGTGACGGTGGAGACGGACCCGGCCACCGGTGACATCCACCTGGTGGCCGGGCCTCACTACCGCGGGATCCAGTTCCACGCCGAGTCGGTGCTCACGCAGAACGGCTACGCCATCTTGCGTGACCTCGCCGAGGCGCTGCTGGGCTGACTCAGTCCTGCTCGCGGGCGGTGGCGCCGCCGTCGCTCCCGAGCTTGACCTTGATCTCCTGGGTCTTGTCGCCCCGCAACACGGTCAGCGTGATCGTGTCGCCGGGCTTGTAGCCGCGCACCGTCGCGACGAGTGCGTCGTTGCTGGAGACCGGGTTGCCGTCGACCTGGGTGACGATGTCGCCGGCCTTGAGGCCTGCCTTCTCGCCGGCGCTGCCCGGCGCGACCTCGCCGATCTCGGCGCCGATCGTGGTCACCTTGTCGTCACCGGTGGCGTTGCGGACCTGGACGCCGATCTGGGCGTGCTCCACGGTCTTCCCGGCGAGGATCTGCGAGGCGACGTTGTTCACCAGGTTGATCGGGATGGCGAAGCCGAGGCCGACCGAGCCGTTGCCGTTGCCGCCGGTGTTGATGGCCGAGTTGATGCCGATGACCTGGCCCTCGAGGTTGACCAGCGGGCCGCCGGAGTTGCCGGGGTTGATCGCGGCGTCGGTCTGGATCGCGGGGAACGTCGTGGCGCCGCCGTCGGAGCCGTCGCCGGGGGAGACCGGGCGGTTCAGGGCGGACACGATGCCGGTGGTCACGGTGGACTCCAGGCCGAACGGCGAGCCGATCGCGACGACGGTCTGGCCGACCTTGACGTCCTTGGAGTCGCCCAGGGTCGCGGCCGGCAGGTCGCTGACGCCCTCGGCCTTGATGACGGCGACGTCGGTGGCGACGTCGCGGCCCACGATCTGCGCCTTGGCGATCTTGCCGTCGTTGAACGCGACCGTGATCGAGCCGGAGTCGGCGGCGGCCTCGATGACGTGGTTGTTCGTCAGGATGCGGCCGTCGTCGCTGATCACGATGCCGGTGCCCGTGCCGGACTCGCCGCCACCGGTCACATTGATCTTCACCGTGGCGGGCAGGACGGCCTCGGCCACGGCCGAGACGTCGCTCTGCGTGCCCGAGGAGGCCGCGGGTCGGTCGAGCGAGGTGCCCGTGACGCTGGAGGTGGTGCCGGAGTCGTCCTGCATCGCGTCGTAGATCGCCGCGCCGCCGGCGGCGGAGGCGCCGGCGAGGAGGACCACGCCGGTGGCGGCGGCCACCAGGCGGCCGGCGCGTCGCTTCTTGCGCGGCTGCGGCGTGGGGGCGGTGCCGTAGACGGGGGTCGTGGGTCCGCCCGGGTCGCCGGGACCGCCGGCGAAGGTGCGGGTGGGCTCGTTCACGGCCACGGTGGGCTCGTGATCTGCGGTGGGGGTGTCGGCGTACTGCGGACGCTGCTCGGCACGCGGCTCGGAGAACGGCCAGCCGCTCTCGGCCTGTGCGGGCTGCTGCGGCTCGTGCGGCGACGTCGGGGGCACGTACGGACGGTCGGCGTACGGATCACGCTGGTCTGTCATGGTTCAACCATCCCGCTAGGACCTGAGAATCGCTTGTGAAGGGGCTGGAGCCCGGCCCAGAAACGGCCGGAATCGGAGAAGCTCACGGCTCGTCGAGGGGCACGCGGAACGTGAACGTCGCGCCCCTGCCGGGCTCGGACGTGACGTCCACCGTGCCGCCGTGGCGGTCGGCGGCACGCCGGACGATGGCCAGGCCCAGTCCGGAGCCGGGCAGCGTGCGGGCCTCGGTGGAGCGGTAGAAGCGGTCGAAGACGTGCGGCAGGTCCTCCGGCGCGATGCCCGGTCCCTCGTCGGCCACCGTGACCGTGCCGTTGGCGAGCCGCACCCGCACGGTCCCACCCGGCGGGCTCCACTTCACCGCGTTGTCGAGCAGGTTCGTCACCGCGCGCTCGAGCAGTTGGCTGTCGCCCACGATCCACGTGGGCTCGAGCAGCACGTCGAAGGTGACGTTCGCGGCCCGCAGCTCCACCCGCTCCACGGCCCGCCGCACCACGTCGGCGAGGTCGAGCGGCTCGGGGTCGCGGTGCAGCGGCTCGTCGCGGGCCAGCTCGGTCAGGTCGCTCACGAGCGTGGTGAGCTCGTCGAGCTGGGCCCCGACGTCGTCCAGCAGCTCGCGGTGGGCGGTGGCGTCGAGCTGCCGCCCGGGCTGGCTGCTGGCCTGGCGCAGCAGGTCGATGTTGGTGCGCAGGCTGGTCAGCGGGGTGCGCAGTTCGTGACCGGCGTCGGCGATCAGCTGCCGCTCGCGGCGTTGGGCGTCGCTGAGGGCCAGGAGCATCGCGTTGAAGGAACGGGTCAGCCGGGCCAGCTCGTCCTCCTTGCCGCTCACGTGGATCGGCGTGAGCTCGCGCGTCACGGCCACGCGTTCGATGGCGCTGGTGAGGCGTCGCACGGGTCGCAGGCCGTTGCTGGCCACCGCCCACCCGGCGACGCCGGCCAGGATCATGCCGGACAGGGTCGACAGGACCAGCACGACGGTCAGCCGCTCGAGGGCGCGCCGGGTCGACTCCATCGACTGGGCGAGCATGAACGCCTGCCCGGGCCCGGCCTGGACCGCCACCACGCGGTAGGTCACGCCATCGACGTGGGCGGTGCGGGCCGAGTGCTCCACGATGCCCAGCGCCACCTCGCGCTCGCGGTTGTCGTAGGGGAACGCGTCGTCGGAGTGCACGAGGAACTCGCCGCCGCCGCTCTTGATCGTCAGCAGCTGGATGCCGGCGATCGCCAGCAGGTTCGCCTCGCCGACGGTGAGGTTCTGCGGCGTGTACCCGGCTTTGACCGCCTGGTTCGCCCGCTTCACCATCGAGTCGTCGAGCGCGCCGACGATCTCCTGGCGGACGAGGACGAAGATGCTGATGCTGATGATCGTCAGGACCGTGGCCACGGCCGCGGTGGTCAGCAGGGCGACGCGGCCGGCCAGCGACAGCCGCTTGGTGATCGGCTCGAGCAGTGTGTGGGCGACTGCGTGGACCCGATCGACAACCGTCACGGAGGCGTCTCCCGCAGCACGTAGCCCACGCCGCGGACCGTGTGCAGGAGGCGGGACTCGCCCTCGGCCTCGAGCTTGCGCCGGACGTAGCCGACGTAGACCTCGAGCGAGTTCGCGGTGGTGGGGAAGTCGAAGCCCCACACCTCCTCGAGGATGAACGACCGCTCCAGCACCCGCTTGGGACGCTGCATGAACAGCTCCAGCAGCGCGAACTCGGTGCGCGTCAGCGAGATCGGGCGCTCGCCGCGTCGCACCTCGCGGGTGTTCGGGTCGAGCGTGAGGTCGGCGAACGTGAGGGCGGGCTCGTCGTCGAGCTCGTCGCGCGAACGGCCGCCGCGCCGCAGCAGGGCGCGCACGCGGGCCAGCAGCTCCTCGAGGGCGAACGGCTTCGTCAGGTAGTCGTCGGCGCCGGCGTCGAGCCCGTCGACCCGGTCGCTGACGGCGTCGCGTGCGGTCAGCACGAGGATCGGCACGTCGTTGCCGGCCGCGCGCAGCGCCCTGGTGGCGTCGAGGCCACCGAGCCGCGGCATCATCACGTCCATCACGATCGCGTCGGGGGCGGACTGGGCCACCTTGGCGAGCGCCTCGGCACCGTCGCCGGCGACCTCCACCGTGTAGCCGTTGAACTCCAGCGACCGCCGCAGCGAGTCACGCACCGCGCGGTCGTCGTCGACGACGAGGATTCGCATGCCGGGGACCTCCTACGCCCTACCGTCGAGGAGGCTCCGGGCCGCAGCCGCCGCGCGCGCACCGTAGGCGCCGCCGAACATGACCGCGTGCACGAGGAGTGGGTGCAGCTGGTGCAGCGGCACACGGTCCTGCCAGCCGTCCTGCAGGGGAGCGGCCTCGTTGTACGCATCGAGGATCCGCTGCAGGTGGGGTGCGCCGAACAGGGCCAGCATGGCGAGGTCGGTCTCGCGGTGACCGCCGTGCGCGGCCGGGTCGACCAGGTGCACCCCCGCGGTGGACCAGACGAGGTTCCCCGACCAGAGGTCGCCGTGCAGCAGGGCCGGGGGCTCGGGGTCGGCGGTGAGCGAGGGCAGCTTCTTCATGACCTGCTCGATGACGTCGGCCTGCTCGAGCGAGAGCGAGCCACGGTCGGCCGCGGCCTTGACGTAGGGCATCACGCGGCGGCTGGCGTAGAACTCCTCCCACGTGGGGGAGGGGCGGTTGGGCAGCGGCGCCAGGCCGATCCAGCCGTCGTGCTCCGCGCCGAACCCGCCGATGCCGGAGGTGTGCGTGGCTGCGAGGCCGCGCCCCAACGACTCGGCGAGGTCGACGGAGGCCTTCGTGGGCTCGATCCAGGCCAGGATGATGCACTCGTCGTCGGCGGCGAGGACCTCGGGGACGGGGACACCGCCGGCCGCGCGCAGGCGGCGCAGCCCTTCGGCCTCGGTGGTGAAGAACCCGGCAGGGGCCTGCGGCCGCGTCTTGATGACGGCGCTGCGGCCGTCGGTCAGCCGCAGTCGCGTGGTGGTGCAGATGTCGCCGCCGGCCACCGACGTGGTCGAGACCACGGCGACGTCCAGCAGTTTCTCCGCCAGCGCCGCGGTCCCTGCCATTCGAGCCATGCCCCTGACGTTACCGGCTCGTATCCAAGGAGGTGGCGGTGTCCTGAGTCCCGCTCGCCGGGGAGGACGGTGTACCGGGTCCTGCGCCTCGGGTCCGCGTGGGACTGGGCGCACCGCCGACCCCGGGGACCGCCCGCCTCGCGCCTCAGTCCGGGGAGTTCGTGAGGTGCCGGACGATCTCGGTGGTGGTCCGCTCGACCATCGCGAGCACGTCGTCGAAGCCCTCCGGACCGCCGTACCAGGGGTCGGGCACCTCGGCGTCGGGCGAGTCCGCCTCGGGATCGAACGAGCGGTACATGCGCACCTTGGCGCGCTGCTCGTCGGAGGTGGCCAGCGCGAGGACGTCGGCGTGGTTGGACGCGTCCATCACGAGGATGAGGTCCTGCTCGTCGAACCAGTCGGCGGTGAACGTGCGGGCCCGGTGGCGCGTGGCGTCGTAGCCCGCCGCGGTCAGGGTCGCGGCCGCGCGCTCGTCCATGGGCTGGCCCACGTGCCAGTCGCCCGTGCCGGACGAGGACACCTCGACGTCGTCGACGCCGGCCTCGGCCAACTGGTGCTCCAGCACGACGTCGGCCATCGGGGAGCGGCAGATGTTGCCCAGGCAGACCAGGGCGACGCGGCGGGTCATCGGTCGATGATCGCCGAGAGGATCGACTGGCAGACGGAGATGACGATCGCCGCCAGGAAGGCCCACCAGAAGCCGTCGACCGCGAACTCCACGCCGAACGCCGACGTGATCCACTCGGTCAGCAGCAGCAACAGGGCGTTGATGACGACGAGGAGCACGCCGAGGGTCAGCACGATGAACGGCAGCGCGATCAGCTTCACGAACTGGCCCACGAACAGGTGGACGATCGTGAAGACCAGGCCGACGACGGCCAGGGCCAGAACGCGGTTGAGGGTCGTCTCGTCGTTGTCGCCGATGGACATGTGGCTGCCCAGCAGGAGCGCCGCGAGAGCGAGCGCCACGCTGCTGACGAACCAGGAGGACAGGAAGCGTTCCATGCGCCTCACCCTAGAGGGGCGGCGGCAGCTCGTCGGCCGGGACGTGCCGGGCGGTCTGGGCCACGATGATGCCGGCCACCACGGCGACGACGCCGGCCACCTGCACCGCATCGAGGGCCTCGGAGAACCACAGCCACCCCACGATCACCGCGACGACGGGCTCCAGCATGGCCGTCACCGAGGCCTTCGAGCTGGACAGGTCGCGCAGTGAGGCCAGGTAGAGGAAGAACGGCAGCACCGTGCCGAGCAGCACGACCGACACCATCGCCAGCCACGCGGGAACGGTGAACTCGGAGAGGCGGCCGAGCATCGAGGCGTCGTTCCCCAGGGCGCTCGTGCCCTCCCAGCCGCCCAGGACGTTCATCACGATGGCGCCGATGCCGAACGACCACACCACGGTGCGCAGGGCGGTCAGCGGCTCGGCCGCCGATGCGGTCAGCTCCTCGCCGAGCAGGAAGTAGGCGGCGAAGCACACGGCGGCCGCGAGGGCCATGAGCACGCCGAGCCCGTCGAGGCTCAGCCCGTCCCAGACCTGTCCCACGAGGGCCAGGCCGGCCAGCGCCAGCGCGATCGCGGGCCACACGCGCGGGTGCACGGGCTCGTGGCGCACGAACCTCACCCACAGTACGACCAGCACCGGTGCGAGGTACTCCAGCAGCAGTGCGACGCCGATCGGCAGCCGCATGATCGCGACGTTGTAGGTCCACTGGACGAACGCGACGCCCACGACGCCGAGCGCGACGACGAGCAGCAGGTCGCGCCCGCGGGGCCGGCGCAGCGCCGACCGGTCGAACGCGACAGCGATCAGGAAGAAGGTGAGGAAGGCGAACGTGACGCGGATGGTCGTGTACGTCGCGGTCGGCAGGCCCGCCTCCATCGGGATCCGGGTGACCCCGGCGTTGATCCCGAAGAAGACCGCGGCGGTGACGACGAGCGCGTACCCGCGGCGCACGTGGGGCTGGGGCACCGCACGATCATCCCACCGTCGGTCGTGCGGGTCCTGGCGGCCCGGCGGTCGTACGCTCGAGCCATGACCGACCCCCGTCCCCGACAGGTCCTGGCGGCCATCCCCGCGTACCGCCCGGGCCGGCCCGCGTACGCCGAGAGCCACAAGCTCTCCAGCAACGAGAACCCGTTCGAGCCGCTCCCCGGGGTCGTCGAGCGGGCGGCCGCGGGGCTGCTGCGGATGAACCGGTACCCCGACCCGGGCGTCACCGCGCTGGGCGAGGCGCTGGCGGAGCGCACCGGGCTGTCGTCGGACCACTTCGCGTTCGGCACCGGCTCGGTCGCGGTGCTGTTCGGGCTGCTCGACGCGTGGTGTGGCCCGGGCGACGAGGTCGTCTACCCGTGGCGCTCGTTCGAGGCCTACCCGATCGCCGTCGACCTGCCCGGTGCGACCTCGGTGCGGGTGCCGCTCACCGCCGACCACCGCCACGACCTCCCGGCGATGGCCGACGCGATCACCGACCTCACCAAGGTCGTGCTCGTCTGCACGCCGAACAACCCCACCGGCCCGGTGGTCACCGAGGCCGAGTTCGAGGCGTTCATGGCGCGCGTCCCGTCGCGCGTGCTCGTCGTGGTGGACGAGGCCTATCTCGAGTTCGTCCGCGACCCCGAGGCGCTGTCGGGTGCCGCGGCGCTGGAGCGTCACCCGAACGTCGTCGTGCTGCGGACGTTCTCGAAGGCCTACGGGCTGGCCGGGCTGCGGGTCGGCTACTCGATGGCGCACCCGGCGATCACCGAGGCGATCCGCAAGGCCCTCCCGCCGTTCGGCGTCACCGACGTCGCGCAGGCGGCCGCGCTGGCCTCCCTCGACGCCATCGACGAGCTGACCGAGCGGGTCGAGGCGATCGTCGCCGAGCGCACCCGCGTGTTCGACGCGCTGCGCGAGCAGGGCTGGGACCTCCCGACGACCCAGGCGAACTTCGTCTGGCTCCCGCTGGGCGAGCGCTCCGCCGAGTTCGCCGAGCACACCCACCCGATCTCGGTGCGCCCCTTCCCCGAGGGCGTCCGCGTCACCATCGGCGCCCCGGAGATCAACGACGCCTTCCTCGCCCGCGCTGCCGCGTTCCGGAGGTGAAGTTTCCCCGGTTAACAGGGGTTCCCACCGCTATGCGGGGAAAGCTTTCCCCGCATAGCGAGAGTTTCCCCTGTTAACCGGGGAATCTGCGGGCTCCTGATAGCCTCTGAACAGATGTGATGCCTGTCACATCGACGGTCCGACGCTCACCACCATCGAGCCACGGCCGTGTCACTGGGGCGGTGATCCCGCCCCCGGCAAGGAGGCAGTCATGGGCCTACCCATCTCCCAGACCCTGGCGCCCGACGGCGAGCTCGTCGCGGCGCACGACTTCAGCCCCGAGGAATTGCGCGGGTTCCATCGAGACCTCGTGCTCGCCCGGCGCATCGACTCCGAGGCGTACGCGCTGCAGCGGCACGGCGAGCTGGGCCTGTGGGCCCCGATGCTCGGCCAGGAGGCCGCCCAGATCGGCAGCGGACGCGCGCTGGCCCCGAACGACTTCGTCTTCCCGTCCTACCGCGAGCACGCCGTCGCGTGGTGCCGCGGACTCGACCCCGCGCTGCTGCTCAGCCTGTTCCGCGGCACGAGCCTCGGCGGCTGGGATCCCGCCCAGTACGGCTACGCGCTCCCGGCGATCATCATCGGCGCGCAGACGCTGCACGCCGTCGGCTACGGCATCGGCCTGACGCTCGAGGGCAAGGAGGACGCGGTCGTCGCGTACTTCGGCGACGGCGCCACCAGCCAGGGCGACACCAACGAGGCGTTCGCGTGGGCCGCGTCCTACAACGCGCCGGTCGTCTTCTTCTGCCAGAACAACCACTACGCGATCAGCGTCCCGCAGGAGCGCCAGACCCGCGTGCCGATCGCCCAGCGCGCCGCCGGCTTCGGCTTCCCCGGCGTCCGCGTGGACGGCAACGACGTGCTGGCCGTGCACCAGGTCACCACCGAGGCGCTCGCGAAGGCGCGTGCGGGCGGCGGACCCACCCTCATCGAGGCGATCACCTACCGGATGGGCGCGCACACCACGTCCGACGACCCCAGCCGCTACCGCGACGCGCACGAGGCCGACGAGTGGGCCGAGCGCGACCCGCTGCTGCGCCTGCGGCTCCTGCTCGAGCGGACCGATCCCGGCTTCGCCGAGTTCGACGCCGAGGTGCAGGCCGAGGCCGAGGCGCTGGGCGTCCACCTGCGCGACGTCTGCCGCAACCTGCCCGATCCCGATTTCGCGGAGCTCTTCGAGCACGTGTACGCCGACATGCCACCGGAACTGGTGGCCCAGCGCGAGGAGGTGCGGTCATGGAGCTGAGCATCGGCAAGGCCCTCAACGCGGGCCTGCGAGCAGCCATGGACGACGACCCGAAGGTCGTCCTGATGGGCGAGGACATCGGCCGCCTCGGCGGTGTCTTCCGCGTCACCGACGGTCTGCAGAAGGACTTCGGCGACCAGCGCGTCATGGACACCCCGCTGGCGGAGTCCGCCATCGTGGGCACGGCGGTCGGCATGGCCTACCGCGGCTTCCGTCCCGTCGTCGAGATCCAGTTCGACGGGTTCGTCTACCCGGCGTACGACCAGATCGTGAACCAAGTGGCGCGGCTGCGCTTCCGCAGCGGCGGCACCGTGCAGGTGCCGATGGTCATCCGCATCCCCTACGGCGGTGGCATCGGCGCGGTCGAGCACCACTCCGAGAGCCCCGAGGCGCAGTTCGTCGGCACGCCGGGGCTCACGGTCGTGACGCCGTCGAATGCGCACGACGCGTTCTGGATGATGCGACAGGCGATCGCCTCGGACGACCCGGTGATCTTCCTGGAGCCGAAGCAGCGCTACTGGGACACCAGCGAGGTGCGCGACGAGGCGGGCCTGGGCCTGCACGAGAGTCGCGTGGCCCGGCAGGGCGACGACGTGACGGTCGTGGGCTACGGCCCGGTCATCAAGACGTGCCTGGCCGCCGCCGATGAGGCCGACGCGTCGCTGGAGGTCATCGACCTGCGCTCGCTGTCGCCGCTGGACCTCGGTCCGGTCATGGAGTCGGTGAAGCGCACCGGCCGCGTCGTGGTGGTCCACGAGGCCTCGCGGACCCTCGGCCTCGGTGCCGAGCTGGCCACGCGGATCACGCAGGAGTGCTTCTACTCGCTGGAGGCGCCGGTGCAGCGCGTCACGGGCTACGACATGCCCTACCCGCCGTGCCGCGTGGAGCACGACCACCTGCCGAGCGTCGAGCGGATCCTCGACGCCGTCGACGTCACGGGGGAGTTCTGATGAGCACGGTCACGAGCGGCGAGTTCCGCCTGCCCGACGTCGGCGAGGGACTCACCGAGGCCGAGATCGTCTCGTGGCACGTCAGCGTGGGCGACGAGATCGAGGTCAACGCGCCGCTGGTGGACATCGAGACCGCCAAGTCGATCGTCGAGCTGCCCAGTCCGTTCGCCGGTCGGGTCGAGGAGCTGCTGGTCTCCGAGGGCGACACCGTGGCGGTCGGCACCCCGATCGTCCGCATCGGATCCGGCGACGCAGCCGCCGAGCCCTCCGGCGATCGCGCCTCGGTCGTCGATGCCGCCGCCGATCGCGTGGCCGGCGAGCGCAGCGAACCGCCGACGCAGACCCCGGAGAGGCTCGAGGTCCTCGTCGGCTACGGCCCGAGCACGGGCCGGCGACGCACACGCAACCGCGCGGCCGGCGCGACCGAGACCCCGTCACGGAGCTCGGTGCGCGTGCTCGCGAAGCCGCCGGTGCGCAAGCTCGCCAAGGATCTCGGGATCGACCTCACCAAGGTGCCGGCCCGCGGCGACGTGGTGACGCGCGCCGAGGTCGAGGCCTTCGCGAGCGGCCACGGCTCCGACGCCGTCACCGCGGCTCCTGTCACGGGGGTGCGGCGGGCGACGGCAGAGGCGATGATCGCCTCGGTCGCCGTCCCGCAGGCCACCGAGTGGGTCACGGTCGACGTCTCCGCCGCGGTCGACCTCGTCGAGCGGCTCAAGCGCGACCGGCGGTTCGAGGGCGTCCGGGTCACCACGACGCTGCTCACGGCACGGGCGATCTGTCTCGCGCTGCGACGCACGCCCGACCTGCACGCGCGCTGGAACGAGTCCACGATCGAGCACCCGGCGTCGGTCGGCCTCGGCGTCGCGGCGGCCACGGAGCGGGGGCTCGTCGTCCCCGTGGTGCGCGAGGCCGAAGGGCTGTCGCTGCCCGACCTCGGTCGCGCGATCGACGAGCTCGTCGCCACGGCGCGTGCCGGCAGGATCCAGCCCGACCAGATGTCTGGTGGCACGTTCACGCTGACGAACATCGGCGTCTTCGGGATCGACGGCGGTACGCCGATCCTGCCGCCCGGCCAGTCCGGGATCCTCGCGCTCGGCCAGGTCGCGCGGCGGCCGTGGGTCGTGGGCGAGGAGGTCGTGCCGCGTTGGGTCACCACGCTGGCGGTCACGTTCGACCATCGCGTCGCCGACGGCGAGCAGGCGTCGAGGTTCCTCGCGGACGTCGCGTCGATCCTCGAGGATCCGGCCCTGGCGCTGGCGTTCTGAGACCGGGCGAGGGACGAGCGGGCGCCGAACCTAGAATGGATCGGTGAACGACCAGGGCAGGCAGTACAAGGGCGCCTGGACCGTGTGGATCGTGGGCCTGACGGCCTACCTGCTGGCGGTCTTCCACCGCTCCTCCCTCGCCGTCGCTGGCCTGGTCGCATCCGAGCGGTTCGACATCAGCGCCGCGCAGCTCTCCACGTTCGTCATGCTGCAGCTGCTGGTCTACGCCGGCATGCAGATCCCCGTGGGTCTGGCGGTCGACCGGTTCGGCCCGCGCGCGGTGATGCTCGCCGGCGCGGTGGTGCTCACGCTCTCGCAGGCCGGGTTCGCGTTCGCGGAGTCCTACGCGACCGCGCTGACCGCCCGGTTCTTCGTCGGCATGGGCGATGCCATGACCTTCGTGTGCCTGCTGCGCCTGGTGAGCGCGTGGTTCTCGCCGCGCCGCGTCCCGCAGATCACGCTGCTGACCGGGCCGATCGGCCAGCTCGGCGGCATCATCGCGGCGGTGCCGATGACGTGGGCGTTCAGCAACCTCGGCTGGACGAAGGCCTATCTGGTCGCCGCCGGGCTCGGCCTGCTCGTGACGATCGCCGTGATGCTGCTGGTGCGCGACGAGCCGCATGCGCGCTCGGTGCGCGGGCCGGCCCTGTCGTGGACCAACATCCGCACCTCGCTGGCCGCGTCGTGGGAGCACCCCGGCACCCGGCTCGGCTTCTGGATGCACTTCGTCACGCAGTTCAGCTCCACGGTGCTCGGGCTGCTGTGGGGGTACCCGTTCTTCGTGCGCGGCGAGCACACGTCGGAGGCGTTCGCGGGCACGCTGCTGACGCTGATGGTCGTCGCGGTCATGCTCGCCGGTCCGGTCCTCGGCCGGCTGATCGGCAACCATCCGTGGCACCGCTCCACCATCGTGCTGACGATCGTGTCGTCGATCGTGGTGGCCTGGACGGCCGTGCTCGCCTGGCCCGGCGACGCGCCCGGCTGGCTCCTCGTGGTCCTGGTGATCGTCGTCGGCGTGGGCGGACCCGCGTCGATGATCGGGTTCGACCTGGTGCGCACCTCGAACCCGATCGACCGCCTCTCCACCGCGACGGGCATCGTCAACCAGGCGGGGTTCCTCGCCAGCCTCATCACCGTGGTCGCGGTGGGCGTGATCCTCGACGCCACCGGGCAGAACTTCAAGGCCGCGATGAGCTTCCAGTACGTGCTGTGGGCCATCGGCCTGACGCAGGTCTGGCGCTACCGGGTCAGGACCCGCGCCCGCCTGGTGCGCGACGACCCCGACCGCTGGGCCCGCCACGCCGGCCTCGGCTGACGCGCCTTCAGCAGATCTCGGGAGGGTCAGGAGACGGCGAAGACGACGCCGGTGGCGCTCTCGCTGGCGGCCCAGACCTCGGCCGCCAGGCGCGGGTCGCGGGCCGCGGAGGTCATGCCGACCTTCGTCGGGCGACCGCGGGTCTGGCGCAGGCTCGCCGGGCCGAGATACTCGCCGCCGGTGAGGGTGGTGTCGGAGGCGGCTCGCAGCGACGGCCAGGCGCCCGCGGTCGCGGGCTGGCTGAACGCTCCCGCGAGGGTGTGCATGAGCGCGCCGCCGGGCCGGGTCAGGTTCGTCGAGGTGAAGCCCGGGTGCGCCCCCACCGAGACGAGGCCGAGCCCCGCCGCCTTCGCGCGCCGGTCGAGCTCCTTCATGAACAGCAGGTTGGCGAGCTTGGACTCCGCGTAGGAGCGCCAGCGCTTGTACCGGCGCGGGTCCCCGTTCGGCTCGAGGGACCTCAGGTCGATCCCCTTCGTGCTCGAGTGCGCCAGGGAGGAGACCGTGACGACGCGCGTGGCGCCCTCGCGCAGGAGCGGCCAGAGCGTGGCCGTCCACGCGAAGTGGCCGAGGTGGTTCGTCGCGATCTGCAGCTCGAAGCCGTCCATCGTGCGCGTGAACGGGGGCACCATCACCCCGGCGTTGTTGATCACGATGTCGAAGCGCTCACCCGCGTCCACGACGGCCTGGGCGGCGGCGATCGTGCCGGGCAGGTCGGCCAGGTCGAGGGTGATCACGTCGACGTCACCGAGGTCGGCCACCGTGGCCGCGGCCTTGCGGTCGTCGCGTGCCGTGATCACCACCTCCGCGCCGTGCCGCAGCAACTCGCGCGCGGTCTCGGTGCCGATGCCGCTGGTGGCGCCCGTGATGAGCGCGCGCTTCCCGGTCAGGTCGCCGATGGCCGACGTCTCCCAGCCCATGTGTCCTCCGATCTCAGCGGGGCAGGACCGCGAACCACGGCACCGACCATCCGCCGAGCATGAACCTACAGGTGGTGAACTCGTCCCGCGCAACGCGCACGATCCGGCCGGCGCTCGGCTCGAAGACCTCGAGCTGCTCACCGCGGGTGCGCACCGCGAGCACGACGTGGCCCGGGCGCACCTCGTCGCCGACGTACAGCGGCACGGTGTGGCCCGCCTGCACCGCCGCGAGCACGAGGTCGAACTCGGCGGCGAGGTCGTCGGGGTCGAGGGTCCGCGCCTCGTACTCGTGCCCCGTCCGTCCCGATCCACCGAGGCCGGTCATCTGGCGCGCGGCGCCCCACGGCGACGTGCCGACGACCCGCAGCCACGGCCACTGCAGGTCGCCGTCGTGGTCGCGCAGGCTCGTCACGCGCCGATGCATCGTGATCACCTCGGCGGTCCACCGCTCGGCGAAGCTCGTGGGGTCCGTCGCGTCGGCCTGCGCGTCGTAGCCGGTCGTCAGCCACAGCGCGTAGGTCTGGTCGTGGATCATCCGCGAGACCACGAGCGAGGCTGCGCCGCACGACGTGTCGTTGGGCTGGCGGAAGTCGCGCGGGTGGGTGGTCGGGTCGAGCGCGCGCCGTTCGGTGGGTGACATCACCCTCGCCCTGGCGTCGAACCGTCGGGCGACCTCCGGGGGCATCTCAGCGACCGCGGCGGCCGTGAACGCGCGAGGACCGGGGCGCCGTTGCAGGCGGACGAGCCCGCGCCGCGCCAGGCGGACGAGCCGCGCGACGGGGACTGCCGGCCCGGGACGCATCAGGTGGTGACGGCCATGGCGCGCAGGACGCGTTCGGCCAGCTCCCGGTCTCCCTCGATCTGGACCTCGACGGCATCGGGGCCGCGGCGCCCGGCGCCGAGGATCGTGAACGCCGCGGTGTCCATCCGCACGGTGGCGGTCGGAGCGGCGTCGGTGGGACGGGCGCGGCCGTCGTCGCCCACGCCGATCGTGGCATCGAGCGGGACGGGCCCGGTGACGACCCAGCGCACGACGCTTCCCGCCGGCGCCTTGGCCCTGCGTCCCAGGACGTAGGGGAGCGCGGCCGCGAAGGTGGCGGTGGTGACGTGGGCGCCGAGGGCGTCGAGTCCGCCGGGCAGATCGGTGGCGCGGCGGATGTCCTGCTCGTGCGACCAGAGGTCGATCACCCGGTTGCGCAGCGCGACCTCCCAGGTCCACTCGACGCCGGCGGGCGTGTTCACGGCGGGCGCCTGCGGATCGGGGAGACTCTCGAGGGTCTCCGCGCGGCGGGCGACCAGGTCGGAGAGGTCGGCGCGCAGCTGGTCCACGGGCACGCCGCGCAGCGCGTCGACGCCGCCGTTGGTGTACTCCGCCGGGACCGCGGCCCCGCCGACCCCGTCGGGCTCGCCCTCCACCATGACGCGCTCGAGGTGCACCAGGTGCGCGAGCACGTCCTTGGCGGTCCAGCCCGGCAGATCGGTGGGCACGTCCCAGTCGTCGGGTTCGAGGGCGAGGACGGCGTCGGCCGACTGGCGCCACGCGTCGATGTAGAGCTTCAGGTCAGTCATGGGCGAGCATCCTGCGGGTCCGGGCGGTCAGGGTGGCGCCGGCCAGCCCCAGTCCCGCGACGAGTCCGGTCCAGGCGATCGCCTGTCCGGTTCCGGCTCGGCTCGACAGGTCCACCAGGGCGGTCCCGTAACGAGCGGTGTCGGTCTGCTTGTCCGCCGGACGGCACACGATGCGCGTCTCGTCGGGGGCGTCGGGCAGGACGCCGATGAGGTGCCAGCGGCTGCCGTCGCTGTCGACGACGATGTCCACGGTGGCGGCCGGCACGGGGGTGCGCTTCTTGCCGTTGCGGGCGACGCACGTGACGGCGCGCTCGGGCTGCGGCAGGTCGGTGAGGACGGCGAGGTCGTCCGTCCCGTTCGTCTGGATCGGCTGGCCGACGGGGACCACCTCGGCGTCGCGCAGCGGGTCCCACGCCGACGCGGCGAACGCGGTCCCGGCGACCCACGCGAGTGCGGCCACGAACGCCGCGACGAGGTACCAGCGTCGTCGGGTCAGGTCCACCCGCTCAGCCTAGACGCGCCCGCCCGCCCCCAGCCGGGACCCTCCGCCCCCGCCGACCACTTTTGGACGTGAATTCACCGCGGCCGGCCGGATCCACGTCGAACCGCGTCCAAAAGTGGGAGTGGGTGCGGGGCGCGGGCACATCCGGCGCGAACGCACGAGCGGCGCGAACCCTCCCGGGTCCGCGCCGCTCGAGATGACTCCGTGGCTCAGAAGGCCGCTTCGTCGAGCTCCATGACGTCGAGGTCGACGGCCTCGGCCATCGCGCGCTCGGCCGCGAGGCGGGGCAGGACGGTCTTGGCGAAGAAGGACGCCGCGGCGACCTTGCCCTCGTAGAACGACTTGTCCGCACCGGACGCGCCGGCGTCGAGCTTGGCCTGGGCCACCTCGGCGCCGCGCAGCAGCAGCCAGGAGACGACCAGGTCGCCGAGCACGTAGACGAGGCGCGTGGTGTTCAGCGCGACCTTGTAGACGTTGCGGGTGTCGCCGCTCTCGTCGGCCGGGTTCGAGGCCATGAGGTCGGTGAACATCGCGGTGATCACGGCGGTGGTGTCGTCGAGGCCCTTCGCGAGCAGCTCGCGCTCGACCTTGAGGCGACCGTTGCCGGCCTCGCTGTCGATGAACGACTTGATCTGCTCGGACAGCCAGCCCAGCGCACGGCCCTGGTCCTTCACGATCTTGCGGAAGAACAGGTCCTGGCCCTGGATCGCCGTCGTGCCCTCGTAGAGCGTGTCGATCTTGGCGTCGCGCACGTACTGCTCGAGCGGGTACTCCTGCAGGAAGCCGGAGCCGCCGAAGGTCTGCAGCGACTCGGTGCCCAGCAGGACCCACGAGCGCTCGGAGCCGTAGCCCTTGACCAGCGGCAGCAGCAGGTCGTTGATCGAGGCCGCGAGGCTCGCGTCCTCGCCGGAGACCTTCTTGACCTGCACCTCGTCCTGGAACGTGGCGGCGTAGATCATCAGCGACCGCAGGCCCTCGGCGAACGCCTTCTGCGTGAGCAGCGAGCGGCGCACGTCGGGGTGGTGCGTGATCGTGACGCGCGGGGCGTCCTTCGCGGGGTTGGTCATGTCGGCGCCCTGCACGCGCTCCTTGGCGTACTCGAGCGCGTTGAGGTAGCCGGTCGACAGCGTCGCGATGGCCTTGGCGCCCACCATCATGCGGGCGTTCTCGATGACGCGGAACATCTGGTTGATGCCGTCGTGGACCTCGCCGAGCAGCCAGCCGGTGGCCGGACCGCCGAGCTGCGGGTCGCCGAACGTGACCTCGCACGTGGCCGAGACCTTGATGCCCATCTTCTTCTCGACGTTGGTGACGTAGACGCCGTTGCGCTCGCCGGTGAGCTCGCCGGTCTGGAGGTCGAAGTGGTGCTCGGGGACCAGGAAGAGCGACAGGCCCTTCGTGCCCGGGCCGCCGACGCCCTCGACGCCCACGGGGCGGGCCAGCACCAGGTGCATCGTGTTCTCGCCGAGATCGCTGACGGCCGAGGTGATGAAGCGCTTGACGCCCTCGATGCGCCACGTGCCGTCCTCGTTCGGGAAGGCCTTGGTGCGGCCGGCGCCGACATCGGAGCCCGCATCGGGCTCGGTGAGGACCATCGTGGTCAGCCACTGGCGGTCGATCATGAGCTGGGCGATCTTCTGGTCGCGCTCGGTGCCGTTCTCCCACACGACGCGGCTGAAGGCCGGGCCGGCGCCGTACATCCAGATGGCCGGGTTGGCGCCGAGGACGAACTCGCCCATGGCCCACACGAGGGACGAGGGGGCGGGCTGGCCGCCGAGCTCGGTGGGCAGCTGCAGGCGCCACCACTCGGCGTCCATCCAGGCCTTGTAGCTCTTGGCGAAGGCGGGGTTCTGCTGCAGCGAGTGCGTGGAGGGGTCGTAGACCGGCGGGTTGCGGTCGGCGTCGACGAAGGACGCGGCGAGGTCCTCGCGCGCGAGGCGGTCGACCTCCGCGAGGATGCTCTTCGCCGTGTCGACGTCAACCTCGTCGAACGGGCCGGTGCCGAGGACGGACTGCCGGTCGAACAGCTCGAAGAGGTTGAACTCGACGTCGCGCAGGTTGCTCTTGTAGTGGCTCATGGGCCGTGGGACCTCCGGGAAAGGGGACTGCCAGTGTTACTGGCGGGTTCTACTGGCCAGTAACTAAATAGTACTCCAGCCGCTGGTGCACACAAAGGGCGTTCGGGGAAAAGAAAAACGACCCGTCTCCCCAGGGGAGGCGGGTCGGATCTGTGAGGTGGCTCAGGCGCGGCGGGTGTGGATGCGCGTCAGGCCGTCGGTGGCGACCAGGTAGGCCGTGTGGATCGTGCCGGCGGTGACGGCGACGATGCCCGAGAGTGCGAGGAAGGTCATGTGCGGGGTCCTTTCGTTCTCTTCGAGTGTGCCCCGTTCCATTGTCAAGGACAATCCAACAAAACTACGTCTAACGTGTAGTTTGTCTACATGGAACCGCGACGCCTTGCCATGCTGCGGGAATTGGCCGAACGGGGCACCGTCGGGGCGGTGGCCGACGAGATGAACGTCACACCTTCCGCGGTGTCGCAGCAGCTGAAACTGCTGGAGGCCGAGGCCGGTGTGCCCCTCCTGGAGCCGGCGGGCCGCGGCGTGCGCCTCACCGCCGCCGGCCGCGCGCTGGCCGAGACGGCCACCGAGGTCGCCGTGGCCCTCGAGCGCGCCGAGGCGAAATGGCGCGAGTACCTTGGCGGCCCCGCGGGCGACGTCACCTTGACGGTCTTCCCCACCGGTGGCGAGATGCTGCTGCCCGGGCTGCTCACCCGCGTGATCGCCGAACCCGCCGTGAACCTCATCTGCACCGACCGCGACCCCACCCAGCGGTTCGACGTGCTCGACATGGTGGCGGACTTCGACATCGTGGTCGCCGACTCGCCCGCCGCGACCGAGGAGTGGCACGAGCGCGGGCTCCAGCTGGTGCCGCTGCTGCGCGAGCCCCTGGACGTGGCGCTGCCGGAGAGCCACCGCCTCGCGGCGAAGCAGAGCCTGTCGCCGCGGGACGTCGTCGGGGAGACGTGGATCGGCGCGCCGCACGACTATCCCTACGACCGGGTGCTGCAGCAGCTCGTGGTGGCGACCGGCGAGTCGGTGAGGATCGCCCAGCGCTTCGATGACAACGGCGTGGTCGAGGCGGTCGTCGCCGCGGGGCACGGCATCGCGATCCTGCCGCGCTTCACCACACGGACCCGCGACAACGGACTGGTGACCCGCCCGCTCGTCGGCATCCGCGCACGACGCGAGATCACCGCGGTGCTGCGACCCGACCGCTTCGAGCGACCGAGCGTGCGCTTCTGCGTCCAGGCCCTGCGCGAGGAGGCGCGCACGGTCGCCGACCGTCACGGCGCGATCTGACGGTCAGCGCACCGCGTCCACCAGCAGCCACGCGGAGACCAGGGTGATCGCCACGAGGTAGATCCGGTCGAAGCGGCGCTCGGGCATCCGGTCGAGGATGCGGCTGCCCACCCAGGTCCCGGCGATCACACCCACGATGCCGGCGGCCGCCGCCGGGGCCTGCGTCACGGGCAGCAGCCCGACCGAGCCGAAGAGCACCAGCTTGGCCAGGTGGCCGGCCACCTGGGAGGCAGCGAACGTGCCGACGAATCCCAGCCGGTCCGCGGTCCCCGCACGGAAGAACGGAGCGGCGAGCGGTCCGGTGGCACCGACCACGGGATTGAGCGCCCCGAGCACCCCGCCGATCCCGATCCACGCGCGCGGACTCGGCGCGGGCAGCGGGCGCGAGAACCACACGGGCAGCCACGTCGCGGCGAGGACGGCGACCGCGATGGCCGCCTGGAGGACCGCGTCGGAGGCCTGGCGTGCCAGCGACAGGGTCAGCGCGCCGGCGGGCAGCAACAACAACGAGGTCCGCCACACGATCCGCCAGTCGACGTCGCGGCGTCGGACCACCGTTCGGGTGCCGTTGGAGACCACCTGGATCGCCGCGTGCAGGGGGATCGCCACGAGCGGGTCGACGAACGCGACGAGCACGGCCAGCAGCACGATGCCGCCGCCGAAGCCGAGGACGGCGGTGAGCGCGGACGTCGCGAACGCGCACGCGCCGACGAGCAGCACCAGGGCGGGATCCACCCGCCCATGTCTACAGGGTCAGGCGCCCGGATCGACGCTCTCGGTGGCCACCGCGGCCTCGGGGTCGCGCTGCAGGATGCGCATCACGTGGTAGATCACGATCGCCGCGACCGACCCGAGCGTGATGCCCGAGAGCGACACGTCGCCACGCGTGATCGTGAGGTTGCCGATGCCGATGATGAGCGCCGCGGCGGCCGTGTAGAGGTTGACCGGGTTGGCGAAGTCGACGTGGTTGTCCATCCAGATGCGCACGCCGATGAGGCCGATGAGTCCGTAGAGCGCGACGGTGACGCCGCCGATGACGCCCCACGGGATCGTGCCCAGCAGCTCACCGAACTTGGGCGAGAGGCTCAGCAGCATCGCGACGACGCCGGCCACCACGTACGCGGCGCTGGAGAACACACGCGTCGCGGTCATGACGCCGATGTTCTCGCCGTAGGTCGTGGTCGCCGATCCGCCGAAGCCGCCGGCGATCGTGGTGGCCAGGCCGTCGGCGATGAGGGCGCGGCCCGACTCCTCGTTGATGGCCGGCCGATCGGTCAGGTGGGCGACGCTGCGCACGTGGCCGATGTTCTCGGCGATCAGCGCCAGCACGATCGGCAGGAACATCGGCAGCACGGACCACTCGACGGTGGGCGTGTGGAACTCGGGCAGGCCGATCCAGGCGGCGTCCTCGACCTTGCTGAAGTCGATGTCCCCGGCGACGAGCGCGACGAGGTAGCCCACGACGATGCCGAAGAGGATCGACAGCCGGGCGGCGAACCCGGTGAGCAGCACCGCCGAGAGACAGATGACGGCCAGGGTGATCGTGGCGAGCCACGGGGCCTTGGCGAAGTTGTCGGTGGCGGCGCCGGCGAGGGCGAAGCCGATGAGCGCGACGATCGCACCCGTGACGACCGGGGGCATCAGCGTCTCGAGCCAGGCCCGTCCGGTGGCCTGGACGAGGAAGCCGAAGGCGGCCAGCGTGATGCCCGTGCACATGATGCCGAACAGGGCGGCGCCCATGTTGTCGTCGAGGACGAGCCCGTGGACCGGGGCGATGAACGCGAACGACGACCCGAGGTAGCTGGGCAGCCGGCCGCGCGTGATCGCCAGGAACAACAGGGTGCCGAAGCCGGAGAAGAACAGCGTCGTGGTCGGCGGCATCTCGGTGAGGATCGGCACGAGGAACGTCGCGCCGAACATCGCCACGACGTGCTGGGCGCCGAAGCCCAGCGTGCGAGGCCAGGAGAGGCGCTCTTCGGGCAGGACGATCGCGCCGGGGGAGACGTTCGAGCCGTCACCATGCAGGGTCCACATGGACATTGACCTTCTCACGCCCGCCGAACGCGTGTCGACGGGAGGTCCGATGTCAGCGCGAGGCGAACTTGGCGGCGAACGCCGCGAACTCCGGGCTGCTCAGCGACTCGGCCTGGGCCCAGGACTCGAAGTTGAGCGACTCGTGGAGGTCGTCGCGTGCCGCGATCGCCACCGACTTCTTGATGTCGGACATCAGCTTGGGGTTGCGCTTGCTCCAGGCCGCGGCGAGCTCGGCGGCGCGGGCCTTCGGGTCGTCGGCGATCTCCTGGGCGATGCCCAGGCGCAGGGCGGCGTCGGCCTTGATGATGTCGCCGTTGAAGAGCGCGGCGGCGGTGTTGGCCGAGCCGATGCGCTGGGTGAGCATCCAGGTGCAGCCGCCGCCGGGGTGCAGGCCGATCTTGCTGAAGGTGGGCCCGAATCCGCCCTCGGGGCCGGCCACGATCACGTCGCAGGCCAGGGCGATGTTCAGTCCGGCGCCGACCGCCGCACCCTGCACCGCCGCGACCGTGGGGATCGACAGGTTCCGGATGCCCAGGAACGAGGCGTAGACGTTCATCAGGTGCTCGCGCAGCACGTCGACCGGGCGGCCGGTGTCGCCGAAGAGGCTCTCGAGGTTCGCGCCCGAGCAGAAGGCCTTGCCGGCGCCGGTGACGACGAGGGCACGGGCCTCTTCGTCGGCCGCGACGGACTCGACGGCCACGCGCAGCTCCTCCAGCAGCGGCCAGTCGAGGGCGTTGAGGCGCTCGGGAGCATTCAGGGTGATCGTGCGGACGGAGTCTTCGCGCGTGAGCTCGACGAGTGTCATGCGGATCACCCTACGATCAGCCCATGACCGAACAGACCCTGCCTGTGATGCCCGGAGTCGAGCACCGGTGGATCGACGTCGACGGCGTGAGCCTGCACGTGGCGGAGGCGGGGACGCCCCACCGCTCGGACGACCGTCCCACCCTCGTCCTGCTCCACGGCTGGCCGCAGCACTGGTTCTGCTGGCGGCACGTGATGCCGGCTCTGGCCGAGACGCACCATGTCATCGCACTCGACCTGCGCGGTGCCGGCTGGAGCGACGTCCCGGAGGGCACTGACGCCTACGACAAGCGCGTCATCGCCGACGAGATCGCCCGCGCGATCGAGGTCCTGGGACTCGACCGGCCGGTGCTGGTCGGGCACGACTGGGGCGCCTGGACGTCCTTGTTGGTGGCCAGTCGCCACCCGGGCTCGACGCGGGGCGTCGTCGCCGCCGCGATCGTCGCGCCGTGGCAGGACGTGCCGTGGCACCAGATGTGGCGCTTCGCCTATCAGCTCGTCGCGGGCGGTCCGGGCGGCGCGTTCCTGCACCGCCGCGCAGGGCAGGTGCTGCTCAAGACGATCTTCCGCGCGGGTGCGTCCCGGCGGTTCCGCTGGCCGCGCTCGGTGCGTGAGGAGTACCTGGCGCGATTCCGTGATCCGGCACGCGCCCGGGCCGGCGAGGCGATGTACCGGGTGTTCATGCTGAAGGAGGTCCCGAAGCTGGGCCGTGGCTATGCCCGCCGGGTCGACGACGTGCCGCTGCTCTTCCTCGCGGGCGCGGGCGACCTCGTCCTGGCGCCGAGCCTCGTGCGCCGCGTCGAGGGCCCGCCGAACGTGCAGGTCTCCGAGATCTCGGGCGCCGGCCACTGGATCCCCGAGGAGCGCCCGGCCGAGCTCGTGGGCCACGTCCGTGAGTTCCTGCGCCAGTTCTGACCTCCGGCGATCGAGTGCCGGCGAGCGCAGCGAGACGGTGTGTCGAGATCGCGCTCGATTCCCGACCTGCCGTGGTCGAGGGCGCCGTGCCTAGTACGATCGGGGCACGCCGCCGGTGTAGCTCAATGGCAGAGCGCTTGCTTCCCAAGCAAGATACGCGGGTTCGATTCCCGTCACCGGCTCCAACGATCCCCGCGAGGGACCCCCGTCTCAGGTCGTCTTGACGATGTAGACGTC
>JBEVDF010000030.1:0-12140 GCA_040514145.1 Aeromicrobium sp. | reverse complement strand
GACGGCACGCCCGAGTTCCGGCTGCGCGGCCAGTGGCAACGCAACCACCGCTACCGACCCTTGGCTGCCTGAGTGTCAGAGGATCTCGTCGACCGACTCGACGGGGCGGGCCAGCCGTGCGCCCTTGGCGGTGACGACGAACGGCCGCTCCACGAGGACGGGGTGCTCGACCATCGCGGCGAGGATCTGGTCGTCGGTGGCGTCGGCGAGTCCGAGCTCGGAGTAGAGCGGGTCGCGCTTGCGGGCGGCCTGCGCGGGCGTCAGCCCGGCGGCTGCGAACAGCTCGCGCAACTGCGGCTCGGTCCAGCCCTCGTCCATGTACTTCACGATCGTCGGATCGATCCCCGCCTCGCGGAGTCGGTCGAGCGTCTTGCGCGAGGTCGTGCAGCGGGGATGGTGATAGATCGTCGCGTCCACGACCTCACCGTAGTCGCGCTGGGTCGGGCCGGCGCGCAAGATCCCGTCGCCACCTGGCTCTCACCAGACGCGGTGGACGACCTCCACGCTGGACCCTGGCTCGACCCCGCCGCGAGGAACGATCACGACGACGTCCGCCTCAGCCAGCCCGCGCAGCATGTGCGGGCGGCTGGTGCCGGCCGGGACGACGCCCTCCGGCGTGTGCACCGCCGGGACGAGGGTGGTGCCGGCCCGGCCCTCGAAGGCGGCACCTGCGACGGCGGCGGCGGGCTCGGGGAGATCGCGGTCCGTGAAGCCGGCGACGAGCGCGGGCACGAACGAGAGCGCGGTCAGGGCCGCGGCGAGCGGGTTGCCCGGCAGGGCGAGCCACGGTCGACCGTCGGGCAGGACGGCCAGCGAGACGGGGTGACCGGGCCGCACGTCGACGCCGCGGAACCGCACCTCGGCGCCGAGGGTCGACCAGGCGGCCTCGATCGGGTCGGCGGGGGAGTGCCCGGTGCCTCCGGCGCTCACCACGAGGTCCGCGTCGCTCGACTGGGCCAGTCGCGCCACGGTCCGCGCGTCGTCGTGGACGTGGTCGTGGTGCGAGGTCTTGGCGCCGAGCGCGGCGAGCAGGGGCGGCAGCATCGGCGTCATCACGTCGCGCACCTGGCCCGGCTGCGGGAGGCCCGACCCGACCAGCTCGTCGCCGGTGACCAGCAGGTGCACGAGCGGCGCGCGGCGGACGCCCACGTGGTCGTGGCCGGTGGCGGCCAGCACCGCGAGCCGCGCCGGGGTCAGCACCGAGCCGGCCGTGACGATGACGTCGTCGCGAGCGGCCTCCTCTCCCGCGGGCCGCAGGTGCCGGCCGGGCGGGGGAGTGTCGCCGTGGAGCAGGTCACCCTCGACGCGACCCAGCTCGGAGGGGAGCACGGCCTCGGTGCCCTCCGGGGGGATGCCGCCGGTCACGATCGGCCGGGCGCGGCCGGGTGCCAGTGGGTCCTCGGAGGGATCGAGCCGCCAGGGTCCGGCACCCGCCACGGCCCAGCCGTCCATGGCCGAGGTGGTGGCATGGGGGACCGGGCCCAGGGCGCGCAGGTCCTCGGCGACCGTGGTGCCCAGCGCTCCCGCGACGAGGACGTCGATGACCTCGCCCGGACGGATCGAGCTGCGCGCGATCTCGCGGGCCTCGGTCCAGGACGGTTCGCTCACGCGAAGTCCTCGGCCGCGCGCTCGGCGCGGGCGATCAGGTCGGTGAGTCCGGCCCGGTCGGCGTCGGCCAGTCCGGCGGCGTAGCCGACGAGGAAGGTCGTCAACGGGGCGGCGGGTCGCACGACGGAGTGCGCTGCGGTTCCGGCGAGGTCCAGCAGGGCCTCGGGATCGGCGTCGGGCGCGATGCCCAGCTCCGTGGTCAGAGCCTGCCACCAGCGGGCGAGCGTCTCATCGGTCGTCATCGGCGTACTCCTCCAGGTCGTCGGGGGTGTCGACGTCGGCGCCGGCCTCGGTGCTGACTAGGACGTCCACCGGGTCGAGCCGGCCGATCAAGGATCGCAGGGCGAGCCCCTCGGTGGGCAGCGACGCGACCGCCGAGGCGAGCTCGCCCGCGACGACCACGCTGGCGGCCCACTGGCGACGGCCGGAGGGGTCGACGGCCACGCGGTTCCCGGTCCCGGCGCGCAGTGCCGCCACGACGAGGTCGGGCCGGACGAGATCGGCCGCGAGGACGAGCACCTCGTCGGCGTCGTCGGGGGCGAGTGCGGCCAGGCCGGCGGCCACCGCGTGGGCGGGTCCGGCGAACGGTGGGTCCTCGCGCACCCAGACGACGTCGCGGCCGAGGTCGAGTTCGCGACGTGGACCCACGACCGCGATGCCCGCGGCGTCCGCGAGGGCGTCGACCGCGCGCGACAGGAGGGTCCTGCCGTCCACGCGCACCAGCAGCTTGTCGATCCCCTCGAGCCGGCTCGCCCGTCCGCCGGCCAGGACGATCGCGTGGAAGCGGGGCATGCCCCTCATCGTGCCCCACGAGTCACGCCGGTCGTGCCGGGTCAGCCGATCCCCAGCAGGTTCGCCATGACGGTGACGCCCGTGACGATGATGACGATGCCGATGACGTCGAACACGATGCCTGAGCGCAGCATCTTGGTGATGGGGACCATGCCGGTGCCGTAGACGATCGCGTTCGGCGGCGTCGAGACCGGCAGCATGAAGCCGAACGAGGCGCCGAAGACCGCGGCCAGCACGGGGATCGCCGGGTTGACGTCGGCGGCGAGCGCGAGCTGGGCCGCGATCGGCGCGACCACGACCACGCTGGCGGTGTTGCTGGTCGTCTCGCTGATCATGACGGCGATGACGGTGGCCAGGATCGTGATCCCGACGAGCGTGTCGGTGCCGAGCAGGTCCGACAGCGAGGTGCCCATCGTCTCGGCCAGTCCGGTGGAGGACAGCAGGCCACCCAGCGCGATGCCGCTGCCGAACAGGATGATCGTGCCCCAGTCGATCTTGACCGCGTCGTTCCAGTTCAAGGTGAACTCGCGCTTGTCCCAGTCCATCGGCAGCAGGAAGAGCAGCGACGCGGCGAAGATCGCGACCGCGCCCTCGTTGAGGTGCTCCAGCAGCCAGTCGTACGTGGCGGACTCGCCGCCGGTGACCAGGCCGACCGCGCCCGGCAGCACCCACAGCGTGACCGCGGTGCCGAACGCGATGAGGGTGTTGCGTCCGCCGGTGCCCATCGAGCCGAGCTTGGAGCGCTCCTCGGAGATGTAGCCCTCGACGCCCTCCACGTGCTTGAGCTCCGGCTTGTTGAGCCGCACCAGCACGACGCACAGGACCAGGAACATGATCAGGACGAGCGGGAAGGCCAGCACCATCCACTGGAAGAACGGGATCGTGACGTCGAGCTCCTCCTCGAGGTAGGCGCGACCGATGAGGTTGGGCGGGCTGCCCACGGGCGTGAGGAGGCCGCCGACGCTGGCGCTGTATGCCACCATCAGCATCAGCGCGGTGGCGAACTGCAGGCGTGCGGGGTTGATCTCGGTGTCGCCGTCACCGCTGCGGCGCATCGCCGAGGCCATGAAGCCGACGATGCCGGCCGCGATGGGCATCATCATCGCGGCGGTGGCCGTGTTGGAGACGAAGCCGCTCAGCACGGCGGTGATCGCGCCGAAGGCCACGATGATGCGGGTGGTCGACGTGGCGATCCCGGGCAGGCTCAGGATGCCGAAGGCGAACCTGCGGTCGAGGCCGTGCTTGCGCATCGACTCGGCCAGGATGAAGCCGCCGATGAACACGAAGATCGTGCTGTTGCCGAAGGCGCCGAACACGTCGTCGGCGGGGGCGATGCCCAGGGCGATCACCGCGGCCATCGCCAGCATCGCCGTCACCGGGATCGGGATGGCCTCGCAGATCCAGTAGACGGCCACCCACGCCAGGACGCCCGCCAGTCGCTGGGCCGGCTCGTCGAGCGAGTGGCACGCGAGGTAGGCCACGATGCCCACGACGGGCCCCGCGAACAGGCCGGTGGTGCGGCGGATGCGCTCGAATCGTTGCTCCGCCGGACTCAAGGTCTCCTGGACCTCGTCGAACGTGCGGTAGGTGGTCGGTCGTTCCTCGGCCGTGCTCATCGCGCCCCCCTGAGGTGATGATCGGAGTCACATCAGCCTAGGTACGCCTCAGGGGTTGCGCGAACGGAGCAGTTCAGCCGAAGGGGAGCTCGCCCTGGTCGTCCTCGTCGTCGGCGCTGCTGGCGAGGTGGCGGTGGGCCTGGAGGATCTCGACCTCGGGACGGCCGGCCATCCAGCGCTCCACGGCGTCGAGCACCTCCACCACGTGGGCCCGGTCGATCGACACGAGGGAGCCGCCGATCCCGGCTCGGCGGTAGAGGTCGAGGGAGTCCGTCTCGGCCGCGGACACCGAGTACCGGCGGCGCAGCTCGCTGACGATGGGTCGCACGATCGCGCGCTTCTCCTTGAGGGAGTGCACGTCACCGAGCCGCAGATCGAACTCGATCCATCCCACCCACACGCGTTCAGTGTGGCAGCAGGTCGTCGACCAGCCGGTGCAGGTGGGTGCGCAGGTCCTCGAGGGGCTGGACGGTCCGCAGGGCGCGGGCGGTCATGATGGCGCCCTCGATGGCGCTGATCTGGAAGCGCGCGAAGGCCGTCGCGGCCTCGGGCTCGGCACCGGCGGCGACCAGGCGATCGGCGAACGCGCGGGTCCAGGTGGCGAACACCTCGGCGGCGGCGTCGACGACCTCGGGGAACTCGCTGCCGGCGAGGGCGGCGGCCGCGACGGGACAGCCCAGGGCGAAGTCGTGTCGTCGCAGCTGGTCCACCCACCAGTCGATCCGGCGGTCGAGGTGCGCGTGGGGGTCTCCAGGGCCGTCGGTCCGGACGATGACGTCGCCGGCGCGGCGCGTGGCGGCGGCGACGAGCTCGGCCTTGCCGCCGGGGAAGTGCTGGTAGATCGACTGCCGCGCCGTGCCGCTGACGTGGAGCAGGTCGGCGATTCCCGTGCCGTGGACGCCGTGGCGGCGCAGGGACGTGATCGTCGCGTCGAGGAGCCGCTCGCGAGGGGAGGTGCGGGGGGCCATGTGGACACAGTAGACCGATCGGTCTACATTGGCCAGCATGAGCGCCCCCAGCCTGACCGACGACCAACTCACCGCCATGTCCCGCATGACCGGACTGGAGTTCCTGCGCTTCGCGTTCGCCCTGCCCAGCGACCAGCGCCCGGCCGTGATCGGCGACCTGTTCGGGATGAAGATCGTGTCGTTGGAGGAGGGGAGCGCGTCGTTCTCGATCCAGTCGCTGCCCAGCGCCGCGAACCCGCTGGGCACGCTGCACGGTGGTGCCTGCGCCACCTTGCTGGACTCGGTCATGGGGTGCGCGGTGCACACCACGCTCGGCGCCGGGGTCGGCTACGGGACGCTCGAGCTCAAGGTCAACTACATCCGCACCGTCCCGGTCGACGGGCGCACGCTGACCGGCACCGGCACGATCATCCACGTGGGCCGCAGCACGGCCACGGCTGAGGGCAAGGTGCTCGACGAGGACGGCAAGCTCGTCGCCCACGGCACCACCACCTGCATGATCTACTCCTGAAGGCAGGTCGCGCGCCCGTTAGGGTGGTGACAGGTGTGCCGGGAAGTCTGGTCGGCGTCTCGTCGCCGACCCCGAAGGACCCCCATGACGCCTCCCGACCTGTTCACCCGCGGCAGCTGGCCCGAGTCGGCCCGCATCGCCGACATCCTGCGCCGTGAGACCGTCGGCGGTGCGATCCTCGTCGTGGCCGCCCTCGCCGCGCTGGTCTGGGCGAACTCGCCGTGGTCCGACGCCTACTTCTCCCTGGCGCAGACGCGGATCGGCCCGAGCGCCCTGCACCTGGACCTCACGGTCTCGCAGTGGGCCGCCGACGGGCTGCTCGCCATCTTCTTCTTCGTCGTGGGCCTGGAGCTCAAGCGCGAGTTCGTCGCCGGCGACCTGAGCGATCCGCGCCGCGCGGCGCTGCCCGTGGTCGCGGCGATCGGGGGCATGGTCGTCCCCGCGCTGATCTTCGTGGCGTTCAACTGGAGCAACGGCACGACGCGCGGGTGGGCGATCCCCACGGCCACGGACATCGCGTTCGCGGTGGCCGTGCTGGCGGTCCTGGGCACCCACCTGCCCTCGGCGCTACGCACGTTCCTGCTGACCCTGGCGGTCGTCGACGACCTGCTGGGGATCACCGTGATCGCCGTCTTCTACACCGAGTCCGTGGACCTCGCGAAGCTCGCGGCGATGCTCGTGCCGCTCGCGCTGTTCGCCCTCGTGGCCCGGCGCGGACCCCGCGTGGCCTGGCTGCTCGTGCCGCTGGCGGTGCTGGCGTGGTGGCTCATGCACGAGTCCGGTGTGCATGCCACGGTCGCCGGCGTGCTGCTCGGATTCACGGTGCCGGCGCGCGGCGACCACAGCGTGGCCGAGCGATTCGAGCACCGGGTGCGCCCGATCTCCGCGGGGTTCGCGGTGCCCGTCTTCGCGTTCTTCGCGGCGGGCGTGGCGGTGTCGGGGGAGGTGCTGTCGCAGGCGCTGGCCTCGCCCGTCACGCTCGGGATCGCGGCGGGCCTCGTGCTGGGCAAGCCCCTCGGCATCGTCGGCAGCTCGATGCTGCTGTCGGCCACCACGAAGGCCCAGCTGGACCCCAGCATCCGCTGGGTCGACGTCGTCGGGGTGGCGTGCCTGGCGGGCATCGGGTTCACCGTCTCCCTGCTCATCGGCGACCTGGCCTTCGCCACCGACGAGCTCCAGGAGTTCGTGAAGATCGGCGTCCTGGCCGGCTCGTTCATCGCGGCGGTGCTCGCCGCGCTCGTGCTGAGGCGGCGGAACCGGCACTACCGCGAGGTCGAGCTGGAGGAGTCGGCCGACGACGACGGGGACGGTGTCCCCGACGCGTTCCAGCGCTGAGTCAGAGCACCCAGACGAAGCCGGCGACGCAGAACGACAGCAGCAGCACGAGCCACGGCGTGGTCCGCCAGCTGAAGGGCGGCTTGTCGAGGATCACCACGGTGACGCCGTAGATGATCAGCGCCAACGGCACCGAGACGACCAGCAGGATGATCTGGTCGCTGCGTCGGTCGGCGCCGAGGGCGTACGCGGCGCCGATCGCGCCGAACAGGCCGTGGATCGACGTCACGACCCACGTGATCGCCATGATGCGGCGGCGAACGATGTTGAGGGACTCCTCCGAGGCGTCGGAGTGGCGATGGCTCATGCCATGGTCCTTTCGTGGGCGCGGTCGGCCCGGTCGATGAGTTCGTGCAGCCACCGGTTCACCTGCTCCAGCTTGACGACGTCCATGTCGAAGCGCTCGAGCATCGTGGCGGGCACGGTCAGGGCGCGCTCGCGCAGCGCCCGGCCTTCAGGGGTCACGGTGAGGGAGTAGGCACGGTCGTCGTCGGCTCGACGGTCGCGCCGGATGAGACCGGCGGTCTCCAGCCGCTTGACCAGCGGCGAGACGGTGGCCGGCTCGAGGCGCAGCACGTCGCTCAGGCCGCGCAGGGTGAGACCGTCGTTCTCCCACAGGGCGAGCATCACGAGGTACTGCGGATGCGTCAGCCCCAAGGGCTCCAGGACGTCGCGGTAGGACCCGATGACGGTGCGCGAGGCGACGGAGAGCGCGAAGCAGACCTGCTCGTCCAGGGAGAGTGGATTCGGTGCGGTGGCCATGTCGTCAGTGTACTAACAGTTTGTGTCCTTACGAAATTGCGTGCGCGGGGCCCCGGGGAGTCGTAGGTTGGCCCCATGGCCTTCCGCCACCGTCGGGAGTACGACGAGACCGTCCCGCAGGCGCTCCGCGCCGCCCGGGAGTCGTACGACGCTTCCTCGGCCGAGTACGAGGAAGCGATCACCCGCGCGAGGCGCGAGTGGGCCGCCGCCCTGGCCACCGCCATCGAGGCCGGCATGTCCTACCAGGAGATCGCCGACGAGGTCGGCGTCTCGCACACCAGCATCAGCCGGGCGATCAAGCAGTACGGCTCGACCTGACATGAGGCGCGTCGGCGTCGTGGTCCGTGGGACCGTCCAGGGCGTGGGCTACCGCTTCTCGCTGCGGGTGGTGGCCGAGCGCGCCGGTGTCTCGGGCTGGGTCCGCAATCGCGACGACGGCAGTGTCGAGGCCGAGCTCGAGGGCGAGGACGCCGATCTGGACACGGTGCTCGCGTGGATGGCGCAAGGGCCGCCCGGCGCCCGGGTCCACTCGCGCGACGTCACCGATCTCGACCCGACCGGGGTCCGAGGGTTCGCGGTGCGCTGAGCCGGGAACGACGAAGGCCCCGGCGAACCGGGGCCTTCGGCGTTGGTACACCCCCTCGGACTCGAACCGAGAACCCATTGATTAAGAGTCAATTGCTCTGCCAATTGAGCTAGGGGTGCTCGCGCGCTGCGCGATCACCAACTCTACCGCATACCCTCGCGCGATCTGAAATCGAGTGCCACGCTTCTGCCATGACAGCGCTCGAGCAGTGGGTCCGCGGCACCTTCACCCATGACGGGATCACCCACGAGACGTGGCGCCAGGGGACGGGCCCGGGCGTCGTGGTGATCCACGAGATCCCTGGGATGACGCCCGAAGTCATCGCCTTCGGTCAGGAGCTCGTCGACCACGGCTTCACCGTGGTGATGCCGAATCTCTTCGGCGAGCCCGGTCGCCCGATGTCCGCCGGGTACGCCGTGAAGTCGCTCGTGCGGGGGTGCGTCAGCAAGGAGTTCACCGCGCTGGCGCTGCGCCGGACCGCCCCGGTCACCCGTTGGCTGGCCGCGCTGGCGAGCGACCTGCACGGGTCGGTCGGTGGCCCGGGCGTCGGCGCGGTGGGGATGTGCTTCACCGGTGGCTTCGCGCTGGCGATGATGGTGGACGAGTCGGTCGTCGCGCCCGTCCTGGCCCAGCCCTCGGCGCCCTTCCCGTTCACCCCCGCGCGCTCGCGTGACCTCGGCCTGTCGCCCGCCGACCACGAGACGGTCGTGGCGCGGGTGAACGCGGGCTGTCCGGTCCTCGGCCTGCGGTACGAGGGCGACCCGGCGGTGGGTCGCCGCTTCCAGACGCTCCACGACGAGCTGGGGGAGAACTTCACCGCCGTCGAGTTCCCCGGCCGCAAGCACAGCACCCTGACCGTGCACCGCCAGGAGCGCGGGGTGCAGGCCGTCCTGGACTTCCTCGACGAGCGACTCGCCTAGGAGAGCAGGGCCTGCGCGGCGTTGTGGCCGCCGAGGCCGCTGACCGCGCCGCCGCGACGGGCCCCGCTGCCGCACAGCAGCACGCGCGGGTGGGCCGTCGCCACGCCCCAGCGCTCGGCGGGCGTGTGGGGACGCTCACCCTCCTCGAGCCACGGCCACACGAGGTCGCCGTGGAAGATGTGGCCGCCGGGCATCGAGAGCTCGTGCTCGATCTCGGTCGGCGTCTTGGCCTCCAGTCCGAGGATGAGGGGCTCGATCGGCTCGGCCAGGTGCGCGTCGAGGGCGGCGAGCACGCGGGCGACCGCCTCGTCCTTCGCACCGGGCGCGTCGAGCACGCCGGGCGGCGTGTGCAGGCCGAAGTACGTGAGCGTCTGCGCGTCGGAGTCGTGCAGGTCCGGGCCCAGGATCGAGCGGTCGGTCAGGGTGTGGCAGTAGAACTCGCCGGTGGCCGGGGGCAGGTCGCCCGCGGCGGCGGTCGCCCACGCGAGCTCCAGCTGCTCGTAGGACTCGTCCAGGTGGAACGTGCCGGCGAACGCGACCGCCGGGTCCGCGCCGGACTTCAGCGCCGGCAGGCGCGAGAGCAGCAGGTTGAGCTTCAGCTGGGCGCCCGCGGGCTTGTTCTCGGGGGTGTGGCCCAGCAGCCGCTCCAGCACGTAGGGCGCGGCCCCGAAGAGCACGTGATCGGCGCGCTCGACGAACCCGTCCCCGCAGACCGTCACATCGACGTCGCTCACGTCGATGCCGTCGACCTCGGAGTTGAGCCGGATCGTCGCGCCCGCCTCGGTGGCGACCCGCGCCAGCTCGGCGGTGACCGCGCCCATGCCGCCCACCGGCACCCGCCACTCGCCCGTGCCGTTGCCGATCAGGTGGTAGAGGAAGCAGCGGTTCTGGACGAGCGACAGGTCCTCGAGCGAGGCGAACGTGCCGATGAGCGCGTCGGTGGCCACGACACCGCGGACGATGTCGTCGGCGAAGCGGCGTCGGATCGCGGTGCCGATCGGCTGCTCGATCAGGTCGGTCCAGATCGCCATCTCCAC
Organism: Aeromicrobium sp.; assembly: GCA_040514145.1. Taxonomy (GTDB): domain Bacteria; phylum Actinomycetota; class Actinomycetes; order Propionibacteriales; family Nocardioidaceae; genus Aeromicrobium. The sequence goes on along the minus strand of JBEVDF010000030.1, from coordinate 2,005 downwards.
GCGGTCGCGCAGGTCGCCGATGTGGGGGAGCGGCTGCAGCAGCGTGGGAGCGATGACGTCGGCCAGCGTGCTCACCTCGGCGTAGAACCGGTTCCAGGCCTCGAACTCGGCGTCGCCGCCGGTGAGGTCGGCGAAGGAGGCCCGGGTCGCCTCGCCGGGGTCGGTCTCGATGAGCAGGCCGCCGTCGCGGCCGTCGCGGTGCCACGGCGTGAAGGAGGCGGTGTCGCGCGACCGCAGCTCGAGCTCGAGGCCGAGGTCGTCGATCAGCTCCTGCGGGAACAGGCTCACGAGATAGGAGAACCGCGAGAGGCGCGCGTCGTGCTCGGCGAACGGCGCCGCGCTGACGGCGGCACCCCCGACGCGGCCGAGCCGCTCCAGCACCAGCACCTCGACACCCGCGCGGGCCAGCAGTGTCGCCGCCACGAGCCCGTTGTGTCCCGCTCCGACGATGACGACGCGTTCGGCCATGGGGCCAGCGTACGGCGCGTCGGGGGGACCCGGCCCTGCGTCACGCGCGGTCCAGCGACGAGCGGCTCCGCGTGGCTAGGGTGAATCCCATGTCACAGCAGTACGTCGGCGCGATCGACCAGGGCACCACCAGCACGCGCTTCATGGTGTTCGACCACCACGGCCAGGAGGTGGGCCGGCACCAGGTCGAGCACGAGCAGATCCTGCCGCAGGCCGGCTGGGTGGAGCACGACGCCACCGAGATCTGGGACCGCACGCGCGAGGTCATCGAGCAGGGCCTGGAGAACGCGGGGATCACCGCGGCGGACCTCGCCGCCGTCGGCATCACGAACCAGCGCGAGACCACGGTCGTGTGGGACCGGCGCACCGGCGAGCCCTACGCCAACGCCATCGTGTGGCAGGACACCCGCACCGCCGCCCTGGCCAAGCGCCTCGACGAGGAGGGCAGCGGCAAGGTCATCCACGCGAAGTCCGGGCTGCCGCCCGCGGCCTACTTCGCCGGCGGCAAGTTGCACTGGGTCCTGGAGAACGTCGACGGGGTGCGCGCGGACGCCGAGGCCGGCCATGCCCTGTTCGGCACGATCGACACCTGGCTGATCTGGAACCTCACCGGCGGCACCGACGGCGGCGTCCACGTCACCGACGTCACCAACGCCAGCCGCACGATGCTGATGAACCTCGAGGACCTCGACTGGGACGACGAGCTGCTCGAGATCTTCGACGTGCCGCGCCAGATGCTCCCCGAGATCACGTCGTCGTCGCAGGAGTTCGGGCGGACGCGCGAGGACGGGCCGTTCGGCGCCGAGGTGATCGTGGCCGGCAACCTCGGCGACCAGCACGCCGCGCTCGTCGGCCAGGCGTGCTTCGAGCCCGGGATGCTCAAGAACACCTACGGCACCGGCAACTTCCTCGTCCTCAACACCGGCACCGAGATCGTGCGGTCCGAGCGGGGCCTGCTGACCACCGTGGCCTACCGCTTCGGCGACCAGCCGCCGGTCTACGCGCTGGAGGGCTCGATCGCCGTGACGGGCTCGGCCATCCAGTGGCTGCGCGACCAGCTCAAGGTGTTCGACGACGCCGCCGACTCCGAGGCGCTCGCCGAGACCGTCGAGGACAACGGTGGCGTCTACTTCGTGCCCGCGTTCAGCGGCCTGTTCGCGCCCTACTGGCGCTCGGACGCGCGCGGCGTGATCGTGGGCCTCTCGCGCTTCAACACGGTCGCCCACGTGGCCCGTGCCGCGCTCGAGGCGATCTGCTACCAGAGCAAGGACGTCGTCGACGTGATGGTCGCGGACTCGGGGATCGAGCTGGAGGTCCTGCGCGTGGACGGCGGGATCACCGCCAACGAGCTGTGCATGCAGATCCAGGCGGACATCCTCGACATCGAGGTCAGCCGGCCGGTGGTCCCCGAGACCACGTGCCTCGGCGCCGCCTACGCCGCCGGGCTCGCGGTGGGCTTCTGGTCGGGCACCGACGAGCTCGTGGCGAACTGGTCCGAATCCAAGCGCTGGACCCCGCAGTGGGACGACGAGCAGCG
>JBEVDF010000011.1:0-10744 GCA_040514145.1 Aeromicrobium sp. | reverse complement strand
CGGCTGGTCCCCACCGGCGCGGGCCCCGTCTTCAGCCGGAAGTGAGGATCAGAGCACGCGGCCCAGCACGGCCGTGGTGCGCGGCCCGAGGGTGCCGATGAGGTGCTCGGCGTGGTCGACGTCGCGACGCAGGGTGGATGACACGGGCACGGGCAGCTCGACGAAGCCGGCCGCGCGGTGCAGATGCCACGAGCCGGGCCCGAAGGCGGCGGGCAGGTCGCCCTCGCGCGCGGTGACGAGCGTGGTGCCCTGACGCTCTTCGTCGGGCACGGCGCCCAGCCGGGTGTCCTCGGCCAGGTCGAGCGCCTGCGCGAGGTCGCCGGGCCGCAGGCCGGGAAGGTCGCCCAGGAGCACGGCGCGCCGCCCGGCCGGAGCGACGTGCAGCCCGTCGGAGATGGCCGCGGCGATGCCCCGCGGCTCGGGCTCCAGGACCACCTCGACCCCGGGCGCGCCGAGGTGGGGATCGGCGGTGACCACCACGACGCGAGCCACCTCCGCGGCCGCCTCGATCGTGTCGAGCGCGATGGCGCGGGCCAGCTCGATCCGGTCGATGCCGGGCAGGTCGAGGCGCGACTTGCCCAGGTGTGCGGGCTTGACCGGGATGACGACGGTCCAGGCCCGGCGGCGCCGGTCACGCACCCGCGGACTCCGAGGGCTTGTCGTCGGCCAGGCCGAACGGCGCGGGATCGAAGTAGCCGAACCGGTCGCGGAACTCCTGGGCCTTGCCCGGCCACAACAGCACCTGGCGCCCGGAGCGCTCGTCGACGTACCAGTTGTTGCAACCCGAGGTCCACACCCCGCTGCGCTCCTGCAGCTCGTCGATGTAGTCCTGCTCGGCGTCGACCGAGACCTCCAGTGGGCCCCGTGCGGTCCACGGGAGTGCCGAGGCGGCGTAGTCGGCCTGCGCCTCGATCATCAGCACGGCCGAGTTGTGAGCGAGCGTGGCGTTGGGGCCGTCGAGCACGAACAGGTTCGGGAAGCCGTGCACCACGGTGGACGCGTAGGCGCGCATGCCCTGGGCCCAGTACTGGTCGAGCGAGATCCCGTCGCGCCCCGTGATCAGCTCGGCGTAGGGCTGGCGTGTGGAGTGGAAGCCGGTGGCGGCCACGACCACGTCGACCTCGTGGCGCGACCCATCGGCCGCCGCGACCGCGCCGGGCTCGTAGCCGGTCAGCGCACCGGGGACGAGCTTCACGTGCGGGAGCCGCAGGGTGGAGAAGTAGTCGTCGCTGAACAGCACACGCTTGCAGCCGAACTCGTGGTCGGGCGTCAGGGCGGCGCGGAGCACGGGGTCGGGAACGTGCGCAGCGAGGTGGTCGAGCGCGCGGGCACGGGCCTGCGCGCGGCCGTCGCCGGCGCGTTGGTCGAAGACCTCCTCGGTCTCGCGCATGAGGTTGCCGCGCAGGTCGGCGAGCCGCTCGGGCTGCTGCTCGAACAGTGCGCTCTCGGCGTCGGCGTAGGCGCGGTCGCCCTTGGGCAGGATGTACGGCGCGCTGCGCTGGAGCACGACGACGGACGCGGCCCGCCGCGCCAGCTCGGGGATCACCTGGATGCCCGAGGCACCCGTGCCCACCACGGCGATGCGCTTGTCGTCGAGGTCGAGGTCGTCGTCCCAGCGGGCGGTGTGGACGACCGGGCCGTCGAACGTGCCCGGCACCTCGGGCAGGCGCGGCTCGGTGAGGCGGCCCGCGGCCATGATCAGGACCTCGGCCTCCACGGGGCCGCGCGAGGTGGTGAGCCGCCAGCCCGCCCCGTCCCACGTCGCCGACTCGAGGCGCGTGGACAGCATGATCCGGTCGCCGACGGGCGTGGCGGCGTCCTCGAGGTACTCGCGGATCTCGGCTCCGGGGGCGAAGACACGGCTGAACCCCGGGTGGGCGATGTCGGAGTAGCCGTACAGGTGGGCCGGCACGTCGCAGGCGACGCCGGGGTAGCGGTTGTCGTGCCACGTGCCGCCGATGCCCGGACGGCGCTCGAGCACCACGAACGACTCACCCGCCGCGGCGAGGCGTCGCGCCATCGCGATGCCCGCGAAGCCGGCGCCGACCACCGCGACGCGCACGCGGGTCATGACGCGACGCCGTACGTCGTGGTGCGCAGCCGCAGCTGACGCCCCAGGGTGCGGGCGATGCGCTCGGCCGCGCCGATCGTGAGCTCGTGGCCGTACTCGACGCCCGCCTCGGGCAGCACCCGGCCGTCGTACAGCGTGCCGCCGAGGTCGTCGGCGCCCGAGCGGAGCACCTCGGTGGCGCCGTCGATGCCCAGCCGGGTCCACGCCGCCTGCACGTGGCCGATGCTGCCGTGCAGCAACAGGCGGGCGACAGCGTGCACGGCGCGGTGCTGGTCGGGGGAGTGGTCGCCGCCGGGGAACGCCATCGGCACGAGCTCGTTGAAGCCGCCGGTGTCGGTCTGGATCTCGCGCAGCCGGCGCAGGTGGCGCACGCGCTGGAGCGGTGTCTCGCCGTGGCCGTAGAAGAGCACCGAGGTGGAGTGCAGGCCGAGCCCGTGGGCCGCGCGGATCGCGAGCTCCCACTCGTCGACCGGCAGGTCGCCGGGGAAGTGTCGGGCCCGGTGGGCCTCGTCGAGCACCTTCACGCCGGTACCGGGCACGGTGTCGGCCCCGGCGGCCGCGAGGGCGGCGTACTGCTCGGCCACGGTGCGACCGGTGCGCCGGGCCCCGTCGATGACATCGGCGGGACGGAACGTGTGCAGGTGCAGGTCGGGTGCGGCGGCGCGCGCGGCCCGCAGCAGCTGCTCGTAGACGTCGTCGGGTGCATCGGCGGGAGCCGTGCCCTGGATGCACAGCTCGGTGGCCCCGAGGTCGACGGCGTCGGCGGCCACCCGCGCCACCAGGTCGGGGTCGGTCACGTGGTCGGAGCCGAGGTTGCGGTTCTGGACCAGCGACACCGTGGCGCCGGCGACGGAGCGCCGCAGCTCGTCGGCGAGCCCGGTGAGCCGGTCGAGGTCGCCGCCCGTCGAGGTCATGAGGCGCACGTACCCGTCGTCGCTCAGGCCGGCCGGGTCGTTGGCCGCGCGTTCGAGCAGGGACCGATGATCGAGCGACCCCGAGGAACGCGTGGGTGCATCGAGATCGCGGGAGTCTGCCGACGCCGACCCACCGGCGGCCATGCCGTCGGCATCGGCGAGGGCCAGGACGGCGGGGTGGAGCGCCGGGTCGATCCAGGTGTCGCGGTCGCGGATGTAGTGCGGGTGCACCGTGAGGCGCTCGCGCAGCTCGTAGCCGGCGGCGCGGGTGAGGTCGGCCAGCTGGTCGACCTGGGGCCACGGGCGCTCGGGGTTCACGTGATCGGCGGTGAGGGGGCTGACGCCGCCCCAGTCGTCGATGCCGGCCGCGACGAGCCGCGCGAGCTCACTCGGGTCGGACAGGTTCGGCGGAGCCTGGATGCGAGCGTCGGGTCCGAGCACGAGTCGCGTGGTGGCCACGGCGGCGATGTAGGCATCGGTCTCGGCGTCGGCGACGCCCTGCATCGCGGTGGCGGGCTTGGCGCGGAAGTTCTGGACGATCACCTCCTGCACGTTGCCGTGCCGCTCCGACAGATCGCGCAGCGCGAGGATCGTGTCGAAGCGCTCCTCCAGGGTCTCGCCGATGCCCACCAGCAATCCGGTGGTGAAGGGGATCTGCTGCCGTCCGGCGTCCTCCAGCACCTGCAGGCGCAGGGCCGGATCCTTGTCCGGAGAGCCGAAATGGGCCTGGCCGGGCTCGGCGAACAGCCGATGGCTGGTGGTCTCGAGCATCATGCCCATCGAGGGCGCGGTGGGACGCAGGGCGCGGAGCTCGTCGGCCGTCATCACGCCGGGGTTGAGGTGGGCGAGCAAGCCGGTCTCCGCGGTGATCCGGCGGGCGAGGTGGCCGATGTACTCCAGCGTGGACGCGAACCCGTGGGCGTCGAGCCACTCGCGGGCGACCTCCCAGCGGTCCTCGGGCCGGTCGCCGAGGGTCAGCAGCGCCTCCTTGCAGCCCAGCGCCGCGCCCTGGTGGGCGACCGCCAGCACGTGCTCCTCGGACATGTACGGCGCGATGCCCTTGCGCTCGAGCTTGCCGGGGGTGTCGACGAAGACGCAGTAGTGGCAGCGGTCGCGGCACAGGGTGGTGACCGGCACGAACACCTTGCGCGACCACGTGATGACCCCCGGCCGACCGGCTCGGGCGAGGCCCTCGTCACGGACCCGGCCCGCCTCGCGGACCAGGTTCTCGAGGTCGGTGCCGCGAGCCGCGAGCATCGAGGCGGCGGCCTCGAGCGCATGCAGACTCATGGTGGACTCCCGGCGTGCTGACTGGCTCTCACCTTAGCCGCCGGGCCCTCGGCACCGCCGCTCGGCGGGGGCCCTGCGGGGTCCGTCCCGTGGGTCGTGGGGTGAGGCATCCTTCACAGCGAACGGCGCGGTGGCCTCCGGGAATTCCTCGGGTGTCACACCTACACTCGGTCGGGTGATTCGCTTCGACAAGGTCACCAAGACCTACCCCGGCCAGAAGCGTGCTGCCCTCGACCGACTCGACCTGGAGATCACCAAGGGTGAGTTCGTCTTCCTGGTCGGCGCGTCCGGTTCCGGCAAGTCGACCTTCCTGCGCCTGATCCTGCGTGAGGCCCGACCCACCTCGGGGCACGTGTACGTCGCGGGCAAGGAGATCAACAAGCTCTCCAGCTGGAAGGTGCCCAAGCTGCGCCGCCAGCTCGGCACGGTGTTCCAGGACTTCCGCCTGCTGCCGAACAAGACCGTCTTCGAGAACGTGGCCTACGCGCTCGAGGTCATCGGCAAGCCGCGCGACGAGATCAATCGGCTCGTTCCCGAGACGCTCGACCTGGTCGGCCTCGACGGGAAGGGCCACCGCCGCCCCGACGAGCTCTCCGGCGGCGAGCAGCAGCGCGTCGCGATCGCGCGCGCCTACGTCAACCGGCCGATGATCCTCATCGCCGACGAGCCCACCGGCAACCTCGACCCCAGCACCAGCGTCGGCATCATGAAGCTGCTCGACCGGATCAACCGCGAGGACACCACGGTCCTCATGGCCACCCACGACTCCTCGATCGTCGACCAGATGCGCAAGCGCGTCATCGAGCTCGACGAGGGGCGCGTCGTGCGCGATGAGGCCCGCGGCATCTACGGCTACGAGAACTGAGACCCATGCGAGCGATCCTCAACGAACTGCGCGCCAGCCTGACCCGCAACACCTCCATGACGATCTCGTTGATCGTCACGATGAGCGTGTCGCTGCTGCTGGCGTCCTTGGGCCTGCTGATCCAGGCCCAGGCCGAGCGCACCGAGCAGTACTTCGGCGACCGCCTGCAACTGCAGGTGAACCTGTGCACGAAGAACTCCCCGGCGGCCACGTGCGTCGGCGGTGCGGCCACCGATGAGCAGAAGCAGGCCGTCCAGGACGCCCTGACCGACAATCCCGAGGTCCGGAGCTTCTCGGTCCGCAGCCCCGAGGAGAACTACGCCCAGGCGCGTGAGCTCCTCGGCCAGACCGACACGGGCCGCAAACAGCTGGAGACCCTGGGCGTCGACTCGTTCCCCGAGTCGTACTTCGTCACCCTGAAGGACCCGCAGCAGTTCGACGGCGTCGTCAGCGAGGTCTCGGGCATGGACGGCGTGGGCAACGTCAACTCCCTGCGCGACCTGCTCGGCCCGCTGTTCGAGATGCTCGACAAGATGCAGTGGGCGGCGCTGGCCACGGCCGGGCTGCTCATCATCGCGGCGATCCTGCAGGTGTCGAACACGATCCGCATGACGGCGTTCGCACGGCGCCGCGAGATCGGGATCATGCGCCTGGTGGGCGCCTCCAGCTGGCACATCCAGGCCCCGTTCGTGCTCGAGTCGCTGGTGGCGGCGTTCATCTCCGCGGCCCTCGCGGCCGGCGGGCTGGCCGCGTTCATGCACTTCGTGGTCTACGGCTACCTGCGCGACACGCTCGGCCGGATCACCACGTGGGTCCGCTGGGAGGACGCGTTCCTCGTCATGGGCATGACCACGGTCCTCGCCCTGCTGCTGGCGCTCGTGCCGACCTTCGTCATGACCCGCAAGTACCTCGACGTCTGACGCGGGCGCCCGCCGCGGACGCCCGCCCCCCTCTCCACTTTTGGAAACGGATTCACCTCGGGAGACCCGATTCGGGTGAAACCGTTTCCAAAAGTGGTGGGGGAGCGGCCGAGGCGCTGGACCGGCCGGAGCGAGGGTCGTGACACGCGCGGGCCGTCGGCTCACGACAAACCCTCAACCTGAGGCGTAGAGTCACTCGCGTCACATCGCACGATTCCGTCCAGACGGACACTTCCCCGGATTCGAGGCACATGACGAGATTGCGCAAGCCGCTGCTCGCCCTCGCCCTCAGCGCCATGCTGGTGGGCGGCTTCAGCGCACCCACCTTCGGTGGCGAGAAGGACGACATCAAGCGCGAGCAGCGCCAGAACAACAAGAAGCTCAGGGACGCCAAGGACGAGGTCCAGGAGTCCACGAAGGCCGCCCGCGACGCGAAGCGCGCCCTGATCAGCGCCAACAACAAGCTGTCGGCCGCCCAGACCGAGCTCGGCCGGACTCGCGGCAAGCTCGCGGTCGCCCAGGCCGAGGACGCTCGTCTGCGCGCCGAGCTCGACAGGGCCGAGGCCGAGCTGTCGGCTGCCGAGGCCCGCCTGGAGAAGGCCGAGAAGGAGCTCAAGAAGTCCCGCGGAGCGGTGGAGTCGTTCGCCGTGGAGTCCGTCATGGCCGGCGACGCCGGGCTGAAGGCCTTCGGCGACCTGCTGCGCGGCAACGACCCGGGCCTGTTCTCCGAGCAGATGAGCGCCAAGACCTCGATCGGCGACGCCCAGGTCGCGGTCATGCAGGAGCTGGCCGCCTCCGAGGTCATGCTGGGGATCGAGCGCGACAAGGTCGAGCGCCTGCGCGACCAGGTCGCCGACCAGAAGCAGCAGGCCGAGGCCGTCGTCGTGCAGATGGAGGCGCTGACCGCCCAGGCCCAGGCCCAGGCCGCGTCCGTCGCGAAGCTCGTGTCGGCCCGCGCCGGCGCCAAGCGCACCGCCGACGCCACGCTCGCCGAGGACCAGAGGATGTTGGCCGAGCAGGAGGCCGAGCGCGCCCGCCTGGAGAGCCAGATGGCCGAGATCGTCCGCAAGGAGCTCGCGGCCGCCGAGCGTGCCCGCAAGAAGAAGCGCGGCGGCGGTGGAGGCGGCGGCGACGACGGCCGCAGCACCGGCGACTCCGGCGGCGCCCTGAACCGTCCGGTCAGCGGCCCGATCACCTCGCCCTACGGCATGCGCCGCCACCCGATCACCGGTGTCTACAAGCTGCACGACGGCACCGACTTCGGCGTGGGCTGCGGCACCCCGATCCGTGCGGCCGCCGGCGGCACGATCGTGTCGCAGTACTACAACGGCGGCTACGGCAACCGCGTGATCCTCAACAACGGCGTCAAGCGCGGCAAGAGCGTCATCACGACCTACAACCACCTGTCGCGGTTCGCCCGCAGCAGCGGCTCGAGGGTCTCGCGCGGCGAGGTCATCGGCTACGTGGGCTCCACCGGCTACTCCACGGGGTGCCACCTGCACTTCATGGTCCTGGTCAACGGCTCGACCACCAACCCGATGAACTGGCTCTGACCGGTCGCTGGCCGCGACCTGACAGAATGGTCGAATGGCCAAGGAGACCGGTCGCAAGATGATCGCGCAGAACAAGAAGGCGCGGCACGACTATCACATCGAGGACACCTACGAGGCCGGTCTGGTCCTGACCGGCACGGAGGTCAAGTCGTTGCGACAGGGTCGCGCCTCGCTCGTCGACGGCTTCGGCGAGATCGACCGCGGCGAGGCCTGGCTGCTGCAGGTGCACATCCCGCAGTACGACAACGGCACCTGGACCAACCACGAGACGCGTCGTCGCCGCAAGATGCTGCTGAACAAGCACGAGATCGAGAAGATCGAGCACCGCACCCAGTCCAAGGGCCTGACGATCATCCCGCTGAGCCTGTACTTCAAGGACGGCCGGGCGAAGGTCGAGATCGCCCTGGCGCGCGGCAAGAAGGCGTACGACAAGCGCCACGCCATCGCGGAGCGCCAGGCGTCGCGTGACGCCGAGCGCGAGGTGGGTCGCCGCCTCAAGGGCATATGACCTGGCAGGACGCCGACCTCGCCGCGTACCTCCAGCGGCTGGGTGTGCCCGGGATCGTCGACGTGCACGTGCACTTCATGGCCCCGCAGGTGCTGGCGAAGGTGTGGGCGTACTTCGACGCCGCCGGGCCCAAGCTCGGTCGGCCGTGGCCGATCCACTACCGCACGAGCGACGAGGAGCGCGTCGAGACGCTGCGTTCGCTGGGCGTGAAGCGGTTCACCGCGCTGTCCTACGCGCACAAGCCGGGCATCGCTCCGTTCATGAACGAGTGGCTGGCGGGCTTCGCCGCGCGCGTGCCCGACTCGGTGCGCTCGGCCACGTTCTTCCCCGAGCCGGAGGCGGCAGAGTACGTGCCCGCGGCGATCGCCGACGGCGTCGGCGTGTTCAAGGCCCACCTGCAGGTGGGGGAGTTCGCGGCCGACGACCCGCTGCTCGACCCCGTGTGGGCCGCGATCGAGCAGGCGCAGGTCCCGGTCGTGCTGCACGCCGGCTCCGGCCCCATGCCCGGCCCCCACACGGGCCCGCGCGGAGTGGCGACGGTGCTGGAGCGGTTCCCGCGGCTGCCGCTGGTGATCGCGCACCTCGGGATGCCCGAGGTCGAGGCGTTCTGCGACCTCGCCGAGCGCTTCGAGAACGTGCGGCTGGACACCACGATGACGTTCGTCGACTTCTTCCCCGAACCGCCGCCGGTCGACCCGCAGCGCCTGTTGGCCCTGCAGGACCGGATCGTCTTCGGCAGCGACTTCCCGAACATCCCGTACCCCTACGCCCACCAGGTCGAGGCACTCGACCGGCTCGGCCTGGGCGACGACTGGATGCGCGCCGTCCTGTGGGACAACGGCACCGCGCTGTTCGGACCCGTCGAACCCTGAGCGCCCTGGCCTGCGCCACGAGCGTCAGGCGCCGGCCAGCCGCGCGACGACCCGCTGGACGACCCGGGCTCGTCCGGCCTCCGTGCGCGCCTTGAACACCGGGAGCATCAGGGCGTACCGAGCGGAGCGGTCGAGCCGGTCGAACGCCTCGGCGGCGCCGGGCGTCGCGGTCAGGGCCGCCGCGAGGTCCGGTGGCACGGTCGCTTGCGACTGACTCGGGTACGCCGCGTCCCACCGCCCGTCCGCGCGAGCCGCCTCGACCTCGGCCATGCCGCCCGGGCGCAGCCGGCCCGAAGCGATGAGCGCCTCCACCTTCGCGACGTTGACCTGCGACCAAGGGCTGCGCGGCCGCCTGGGCGTGAAGCGCTGGAGGTGGGAGACGTCGTCGAGCGAACGGCCCATCCCGTCGATCCACCCGTGGCAGAGCGCGCACTCGAGCGCGTCGCCGAACTCGAGCAGGCGGATGTCCGCGTTCTTGCGGCGGATCCTCAGCCACGCCTGCGTCTCGGCGTCGTGGTGCTGCTCCAGCCACGCGTCCCACGCGTCGGCGTCCGCGAACTCCAGCACCGTCCCGATCGGCTCCACGGGACCCACGCTAGAACCGTCCGAGGACGAGGGGAACAAATGTGACCGCCAGCCGGTTAGAATGGGTGTATTGACAATTTCAGAGGGGCTGATCGGTTTCGACTTTGGTCGTTCGAATCCAGGAGAAGCGGGTAGAGAAGGCAACGTCATCTCTTGAACGTTCGTTGCAAACCCATAAGTGCCGATTCCAAGCGCACTGACTTCGCCCTCGCTGCCTGACAGCGACTTGCGGAGGGTGGACCCGGGAGCGTCCTCGTCCCGGATCGTCCATCTCATTTAGAGGACTTGCTGATCTGATCGTGTAGCGCGGCCAGATCGGGACTTTTTCGCTACTGAGCCTGTCGGTGACGTGTTCGTCCGAGCACCGAGGCTGAGAAAAGCGTCAGACGAACTGCACCCGGAGAAGACCTGTTTCAGCGCCAGAGGACCCGGGTTCGATTCCCGGCAGCTCCACCCTTGCTCCTCGTGAGTGTCATGCAGACTGAGGCCGCCCCCACCGGGGGCGGCCTCAGTGCTTTCTCCAGCCGAGCGGCTCAGGCGACGAAGTCGTCCCAGTCGTCGGCCAGGTAGTCGATGAACGCCGGGCCGAGGTGCTCCTGCTCCAGCCGGTCGCGGCTGAACGGCTGCGGGTCGCTCACGAACGCCGGTGAACCCGCCGCGCGACGGGGCAGGTCGTGGTGGATGATCGCGGCCGTGCCCACCGTGACGAAGTCGGCTCCACGCGCCAGGCACCAGTCGGCGTCCTGCGCCGAGAGGATCTTCCCGGCCACGCCCAGGCGGGTGCGGTGGCGCGGCAGGTCGAGGTACTGGTCCATGAGCAGGCCGTCCACGTCCGGCTCGCGAGGCGCCTTCGCGACGTCCCAGAGCGAGAGGTCGACGAAGTCGGCGTCGCCGGAGGCCATGATCTGCGCGACGAGCGCGCGCGAGTCGGCCACCGTGATGCCGTAGCCCTCGGGGGAGACGCGCACGCCCACCTGGAAGTCCGGCCCGGTCGCCGCGCGGATCCCGCTCAGCACCTCGCGGAGCGGACGGCTTCGGCCCTCGAGCGAGCCTCCGTACCCGTCGGTGCGATTGTTCTTGCGCGCGTCGAGGAACTGGCACAGCACGTAGCCGTGGGCTCCGTGGATCTCCACGCCGTCGAATCCGGCCTGCTCGGCGCGGACGGC
>JBEVDF010000341.1:0-2889 GCA_040514145.1 Aeromicrobium sp. | reverse complement strand
GCGATGCGCAGCCCCTACCAGGTCGCGAAGTCCGTCGGCACCGCCGCGGTGCTCTCCGGAGGCCGGGTCGCGCTCGGCGTCGGCGTCGGCTGGTGCCGCGAGGAGTTCGACCTGCTCGAGCAGGAGTTCTCGACCCGCGGCGCCCGCACCGACGAGGCGCTGGAGCTGATGCGCGAGCTCTGGGCGCCGGGCTGGACGTCGTACGACGGCGCGCACTACCCGACCCCGCGACTCGTGATGCGCCCCGAACCGGCCACCCGCGTGCCGATCCTGGTGGGCGGCCTGTCCGACGTGGCGCTGCGACGAGCTGCGAGGTACGACGGCTGGGTCGGTGACATCTGCACCACGGACGAGGCGATCGCGACCGCGGGACGGTTGCGGGCGCTGCGCGAGGAGGCCGGGCTGGACGGGCCGTTCGAGGTGATCCCGGCCCTCAGCGACGCGGTCCTGCCCGACGACTTCGCCCGCGCCGGGGAGGCCGGTGTCACCGAGGTGATGACCGCACCGTGGATGTACTACTTCGGCCGGCGCGCCACGCTGGAGCAGAAGCTCGAAGGCCTGCACCGCTTCCACGACGACGTCCTGGTGCCGCTCCGATGACAGCCGGGGCCGACCAGCACCGCCGCAACCGGCGCGGCGACGCGACCCGCGCGCGGATGCTGACCGCGGCCCTGGACTGCCTGGCCTCCGGCGATCCCGACGCCGTCTCGGCCAACCACGTGGCGAAGCGGGCGGGCGCGACGTGGGGCGCGGTGAAGTACCAGTTCGGCGACGTCGACGGCCTGTGGGCCGCGGTCCTCGACCACCTCGAGGAGCGCCGCGGCGGGCCGCTGTCCTTCCCCGGCGCCGCCGACGCCGCCGTCGAGGCCCGCGTCGAGCAGATCGTCACCACCCTGTGGCGCGGTCTCGACAGCCCCGACGCCCGGGCGATCGACACGTTGCGGATGGCCCTGCCGCGCGAGCGCGCCGAGCTCGAGCAGAAGCTCCCGCGCACGGCGGAGGCGCTGGCCTCGTGGCAGGTCAGCTGGGTCGCGACCTGCCAGGCGGCGTTCGCCGACCTCGACCTCGACCCGGAGCGCGTGCGTGAGGTCGCCGCACTGCTGCCGGGCGCGATGCGCGGCCTCAACTCCGAGGCCCACCTGTCCACGTACTCCGACCTCGACCTGGCCCGCCGCGGCCTGGCCCGCTCGATCGCGGCCTACCTCGGGGAGGACGGATGACCGCGTTCGAGCACCTGCTGCGCCCCGGCCGGATCGGCTCGATGGAGCTGCGCAACCGGATCGTGATGTCGCCGATGGAGACGATGTACGGCACGCCCGAGGGGCTGCCGTCGGACCGCACGGTCGCCTACTTCGCGGCCCGCGCCGCCGGTGGCGTCGGGCTCGTGACGGTCGGGGCAACGGGCATCGACCCGCTGCACCCCGAGACGCCCGGCGGCCTGCACCTCGGCACCGACGGCGCGATCACTGCGCACCGGCGCCTCGTCGACGCCGTCCACGAGCACGGCGCGAAGATCCAGCCGCAGATCGTGCACGCCGGACCCGACGGGCTCGGCCCCGAGATGCACGGCGTCACCTCACTGGGCCCGTCGGTCATCCCGTCGTACCTGACCGGGCGACCGTCGGCGGAGGTCACGCAGGAGCAGATCGCGCAGGTCCTCGACCTCTACCGGGCCGCGGTGCTCCGCGCCCGCGAGGCGGGGTACGACGGCATCGAGCTGCACGCCGCGCACGGCTACATGTTCCTCGGCTCGTTCCTGGCGCCGCAGCGCAACCGGCGGGGCGACCGCTACCGCGGCAGCTCGGTCGAGGGTCGCACCCGGGTGGTGCTCGAGGCACTGGCCGCGATCCGCTCCGAGGTCGGGCCGGACTTCCCGATCACGCTGCGCATCTCCGGCTACGAGCGGGTCGCCGGCGGGCGGCCGTCGTACGAGACGGCGCTGGTCGCGCCCCTGCTCGTCGAGGCCGGCGTCGACGCCTTCCACGTCAGCGGCGGCGTCATCGACCGGCTGGTCACGCAGATGGTCAACGGCGCGTCGTACGGCGACGGGGTCAACGTCGCCTCGGCCGCGGCCGTCAAGGAGGTCGTCGACGTCCCCGTGATCGCGGTCGGCCGGCTGCACGACCCGGTCCTCGCCGAGCAGGTGCTCGCCGACGGACGGGCGGACTTCGTCGCGCTGGGCAGGCCGCTGCTCGCCGACCCCGACCTCCCGCGCAAGCTGACGACCGGCGTCCGGGTGCGCCAGTGCATCTCGTGCGAGAACTGCATCGACTCCCTGGAGGAGCGGCTCGCGACCGACTGCGCGGTCAATCCGCTCACCGGGCGCGAGCACGAGCTGCTGCCCATGCCGGTCACCCGACGGCGGCACGTCGTCGTGGTCGGCGGCGGACCGGGCGGACTGGACGCCGCGCGCCGGGCCGCGGCCCAGGGCCACCGGGTCACGCTGATCGAGAACCACGACGAGCTGGGCGGTCGGTTCCGGCACGCGGCGAGGGTGCACCCGGCCAACGCGCTCTTCCTCGACTGGCTGCTCGCCGAGGTCGCCGAGGCCGACATCGACGTGCACCTCGACACCGTCGCGAGGCCCGACACCGTCGCCGCGCTCGAGCCCGACCTGGTCGTGGTCGCCAACGGCGCCACGTCGGTCGTGCCCGAGGACGGCCAGGACCGACCGCACGTCATCACGGGCCTCGACGTCCTGCAGGGATTCTCGATCGGCCGCAAGGTCTGCGTGGTCGGCGGGTCGCTGCCCGGGGTGGCGATCGCCGGGCACCTGGCCGCGGCCGGCCACCTGGTGTCGTTGCTCGAGCCGGGCCAGGAGCTGGCTCCCGAGGTCGGACCCAAGCGGCGCACCGAGCAGCTCGACGAGCTCGACCGGCTCGGCGTCGC
>JBEVDF010000313.1:0-9974 GCA_040514145.1 Aeromicrobium sp. | reverse complement strand
GAACACCACTGACCCACGACCCGGGAGCTCTCATGGCAGGCAACTTCGGCGACCACCAGCTCGGCATCTACCTGGCGTCCCTGGGCGACGCTCCCCCGCCGGAGTTCCCCTTCGACTTCGCCGAGTGGGCCCGCCGTGCCGAGCAGACCCTGCCCGCGGACGTGTGGGACTACGTGGCCGGTGGAGCCGGCGACGAGGGCACGCAGGACGCCAACGTGGCCGCCTTCGCACGCCGCGGGCTGATGCCCCGCATGCTGTCGGGTGCGGCCGAGCGCGACCTGTCGGTCTCGCTGTGGGGCATCGACCTGCCCTCACCGCTCCTCCTCGCACCCGTCGGGGTGATCGGGATCTGCACGGACGACGGTCACGGCGACCTCGCCGCCGCGCGCGCCTCCGCGCTGACGCAGGTGCCGTTCATCGGCTCGACCCTGATGCAGGACCCGCTCGAGGACGTCGCCGCCGCCTGCGGCGAGACCCCGGCCTTCTTCCAGCTCTACACGCCCAGGCACCGCCCGTTGGCCGAGAGCCTGGTCGACCGCGCCGAGCGAGCCGGATACCGCGCGATCGTGGTCACGGTCGACACCTGGTCGCTGGGCTACCGTCCCCGCGACCTGGCCCACGGCACGTTCCCGCAGCTCAGCAACCTGTGCCTGGCCAACTACACGAGCGACCCGGTCTTCCGGTCCCTGCTGCCTGACGAGGCCGACACGAACGCCATCGTGGGCACGTGGGCGGGACTGTTCGGCGATCCGTCGCTGACCTGGGACGACCTGGCGTGGCTGCGCGGCCTCACCGACCTGCCGATCGTGCTCAAGGGCATCTGCTCCCCCGACGACGCCCGGATGGCCGTCGACGCCGGCGTGGACGGGATCTACTGCTCCAACCACGGAGGCCGCCAGGCCGCGTCCGGGCCGGCTCTGGAGTTCCTGCCGGGCGTGGTCGACGCGGCCGGCGACCTGCCGGTGCTGTTCGACTCCGGAGTGCGCTCGGGGGTCGACGCCGTCAAGGCCCTCGCCCTGGGAGCCACCGCCGTCGGCATCGGCAGGCCCTACGCCTATGCGGCCGCGGTGGGCGGGACGCCCGCGATCGAACACCTGGTGCGGTGCATGCTGGCCGAGATCGACCTGACGATGGGACTCAACGGGTACGCCGACCTCGCCGCGCTCCGCGCCGCCGGAGCCTTCCGGATCGACTGAGCCGAGCACCAGAGCTCGGGGGCACGAGGTCGCGCGACGTCAGTTGCCGACCCGGTACCGCAGGTGGACGACGGCGTCACCCTCGATGACGCGCGTCTGTTCGAGCGACACCGGACCGATGCCGTCGAGGAGTCGGACACCGCCACCGAGCAGGACGGGGGCGATGCTCAGCTGGATCTCGTCGACGACTCCCGCCTCCAGGCCCTGGCGCGCGACATCGGCACCCGCCAGCGAGACGACGCCGTCGCCGGCCGCGTCGCGCGCCATCGCGTAGGCCCGCTCGAACCCCTCGGTCACGAATGTGACGCGGGGACTCCACGTGCCCTCCTGCGGGACCTGATGCGTGAGAACGAAGATCGGCCCATCGATCGGGTGACCCTCCGCCCACCCTCGCGCGATGTCGAAGGTGCGCCGACCGACGATCAGTGCGCCGGTGTTGCTCAGCCACTCGTCGATGACCTGCTGGCTGGCCGGCGTGGGGTTCACGCGGGGGCTCTCCTCGTTCCCGGGGCCCGCGCCCATCCACGCGAAGAGCGCTGCTCCGCCTTCGCCGAGTGGCTGGTCCGGGCCGTCGGCGGGTCCGGCGATGTATCCGTCGAGCGACACGCTGAGATCGATCATCACGGTGGCCATGGCGTTACCCCTCCCGCCATCCCACCACCATCGACGCGCGTGTGGAAGGTGCTGACGTGCCCGCCTCGCCGAAGCGTGCCACGGTGAAGGGATGGAAACAGCACGCGGGTGGATCCTCGATCGGTGGATGCACCATCCACGGATCGCGCTCGCCCTGCGTGCCGGCGTCGCGGCAGCGCTGGCCTGGACGCTCGTGCGATTCGTGCCGGGAGCGCAGGACTATCCGTACTACGCACCCTTCGGGGCGATCATCGCCACCACGTCGACGCTGGCCGGATCGGTACGTGAGTCCCTGCAGGCCGTCGGGGCGATCGTCGTGGGCGGGACGATCGCCTGGCTGGTCGACTCCGTGACCGGCGACGCCGCTCCCCTGACCGTGGGCATCGTGGTGCTGTTGTCCGTGAGCGTCGCGGGCTGGCGGCCGCTCGGCGCGATGGGCGGGTGGGCGCCGACGGCGGCGGTCTTCACGCTGATCATCGGCCACGGCGAGGCGTTCTTCATCGGCGCCTACGGCGGACTCACGCTGTTCGGCGCGCTGGTGGGGATCCTCGTCAACATGGTCGCGCCGCCCCTGCCGCTGGCCCCCGCACGGTCCGCGGTCGGCCACACGCGGCTCGTCCTGGCGGCGCAGCTGCGCGAGATCGCCGACCTGATGGTCCAGCACGAGCTCCCGACGCTGGAACAGTGGCATCGCGAGCACTCCGAGCTGCGCCGCGCGCGGACCGAGATGCGCGACGCCGTGTCCCGCGCCCACGAGTCCCTGACCGCCAACGCCCGCGCGCGGCGCCACCGCCCTGCGCTCGAGGTCCTCACGCAAGAGGCCGACGCGCTCGACCGCATCTCGCTCCTGGTGTCCGACGTGAGTGACCTGCTCCTGCGACCCCACGGCGTGTCGGGAGACGCCGCGACGCAGACCGAGCTGACCGACGTCGTCCGCGAGCCGATCGCGCGAGCCATGCACCGCGTGGCCGACGCCCTCGACGCCTATGGGCACGGCGCGGACGTGGACCCGCGGCTCGAAGCGGCCGACGCGGAGCTCGATGCCCTCCTGGAGACGCAGGCCCGCGAGACCCACGAGCAGCTGCTCGTGAACAGCGTCGTGCTCTCCCTGCGGCGGGCGCTCGACACCTTCGCCTGAGGGTACCTCACGACCTCGATGACGGACTCAGGGACGACCTCGGCCTCGCCGACGAACAGCGAGCGAGATCGAGGTCAGTTCTTCTCGAGGGGGCGCACCGGATCAGCCGTCCACGCGTTCAGCGAGCCGTCGTAGATCGCGACGTCGTCTCGACCCAGGCCCTTCAGGGCAAAGGCCACCGCGGTCGCCGCGATGCCACCGCCGCAGTACGTCACCGGCACCACCTCGGGATCGAGGGCGCCGACCGACTCGAACAGCGGGCGCAGCTCGTCGAGGCTGCGCAGGCGCCCTTGGTCGTCCACGAGCTCGGGGAACGGAACGTTCACGCTGGCGGGGATGCGCCCCGCGGCGAACGACTCGCGGTCGAGTGAGTTGATGAGCAGCACCGAGGAATCCTGCGTCGCGGCCTCGACGTCGGCCGTGGCCACGCTGCGCTCGGGCTGCCGGTCGGCCGTGAACGTGGCGGGAGCGTAGGAGGCGTCGCCCGACTCCACGGGTAGTCCCGCCTCCTGCCAGGCCTGGAGACCGCCGTCGAGCACGACGACGTCGTCGTGTCCCTCGAACGCGAACTGCCACCACAGGCGCGTGGCCCAGATGCCGTTGACCGTGTCGTAGACGACGACCGTGTGCTCGTTGCCGATGCCGAGGTCTCCGACGACCTGCGCGAACTGCTCCGACGGGGCCGCCTCGAACGGGGCCTCCCCGCCGTGGACCGTCAGGTCGACGAGCTGGTCGGCGAACCTCGCGCCGGGAACGTGCGCCTCGCGGTAGGTCTCGCGGCCCGACTCGGTGTGCGCGCCGTCCTCGTCGAAGGTCAGGTGGACGGTGGCGTCGACGACGCGGATGGACGGGTCATCGAGGTGCTCGTGGAGCCACTGGGCGTCGACGAGACGGGGGTGCGAGGAGGTCATGCGGCGAGCCTAGGTGGCGTCAACCGACCCGCCCGCTCCGTCTCACCTGTCGTACTCGCGCACGATCTCGCGCTCAGCTCGACACCGGCACTCGATCACCGGTCTGGTTCGACGCGGTCTCCCAGCTCGGCGAGGAAGTCCAGGGCCTCCGGCATCGCGGGGTCGTCGGCGTCCGCGCGTCCCACCGCGCCCTGCAGGATCTTCGCCGCCTGCGCTGGGTCGCCCTTGCTGTCGGCGAGCACGATCGCGTTCAGCAGTGCGTCGCCGAGCCGCGATGCCGGCTCGGCGGGTGGCTCCTGGCCGGGCCGGCGCAGGAACCGGATCCAGTTCCCCGCCGGATCCACCAGGCTGAAGCCCGTCAACCCGCCGGCGTTCTTGCGGGGACGCGGGCGCGTGATGCGCGGGTACCCCGTCATCGGCAGCTTCCCGTACTCCGCGCGCAGTCTGGCAGCGAAGGCGGTGAACACCGGCTCGGTGTCGTCCACCACGACACCGCAGGTGCTGTGCGAGTTCTCCGGCCGGTGTCCCTCGAGGCCGTAGTAGTGCAGCGGGAATCCGTGCCCCTCCACCACGAGGTAGGGGTTCGGCCTCGTCTGCCGGTACGTCGTCTCGAAGCCGAGCAGCGCGTAGAACTCGGCGATCTCGTCGATGTCCGCGCACGGCAGCATCGCCAGGACCTGGTGCGACATGGCCCCAGCGTGCGCCCTGATCGGTCGCCCGGGCAACCGGCGAGGGTCAGCTCGCGGCGCCGACCCCGTACCTCTCGTCGGCGAGGTCGACCACCGCCTGCGCCACGTCGCGGAGCTTGACGTTCGACTGCTGCGACTCCCGGACGAGGAACTGGAACGCCCGGTCGGACGTGAGCCGGTACCGCTCCCCCACGATCCCCATCGCCTGGCCGACCACCTTGCGCGTGGCGACCGCCCGATTGAGCTGTTCCTCGAGGTTCACCCGCCACAGCGCGATGGAGGCATGCGTGGCGAACAGCTCGGCGAGGCGGACCGACTCGGGGTCGACCTCGTCCGCGCGGGTGGAGTACAGGTTCAGGCCGCCGAGCGTGCGTTCGTCCGTGGCGAGCCGCAGTCCCAGCTGCGCACGGAGTCCGCGCTGGGCCGCTTGGGCCATGTAGCGGGGCCAACGCTGATCGCCGGGAGCGTGCTCGACCAGCACGATCCGATCCCGTCGGATCGCATCCACGCACGGGCCTTCGTCGAGCGCGTACTGCATGTCGTCGAGCTCCCAGACCAGCCGGTCCGTCCCCGCCAGGGTCTCGATGCGGCCCCGCCGACCGGCGACGGAGACGCCGACGTGGTCGAACTCGGGCAGAGTCTCGACGGCGAGGCGCACGATCTGGTCGAGGGTCTCCTCCATCGACTGTCGGCGGTTCATGACCCTGGCAGCCTCGGTGAGCGCCGTTGCGACGTCGAAGGCATCTGTGGTGGTCATGGAGCTCCTCGCTGGTCAGACAGACGAGGCGCTCTTGCGTGACACGAAACGGCTGAAATTCGATGAGCCCGAACGGGGCTCACCTCGACCCTACCGCTGAAATCGCCCGGACGCGCCGTGGAACGACCCGGGTGATCCGCAGGCCTCAGTCCCCCGGCGTGAACAGGTCGCGAACCTGGCGCCGCATGACCTTCCCGATCTGGGAGCGTGGCAGCTCGTCGACGACCTCGACCCGGCGCGGCAGCGCGTAACGGGCGAGGCGCTGCTCGCCGTGCTTCCGCACCTCCTCCACCGACGGAGCCTCGGCGCCCGGCTCGAGGACGAAGGCCGCGAGGATCTGGTCGTCACCGCCTGCCGTGGCGACACCGACGACCGCGACGTCGACGATCCCGGGCATCAGGCGCAGGTGGTCCTCGACCGTGGACGGGTACACCTTGAAGCCGCCGACGATGATCATCTCCTTGACCCGGTCGACGAGCGTGACCCAGCCCGTGGCATCCACCTCGACGACGTCACCGGTGCGCAGCCACCCGCCCTCGAGCAGCTGGTGCGCGGTCTCCTCCGGGCGGTTCAGGTACCCCCGGAACACCTGCGGTCCGCGCACGAGCAGCTCGCCGCGGCGCACGCCGTTCTCGTCGGGCTCGACCTCGCGCGTGTGGTCATCGATGTCGACGATCCGCATGTCGGTGTTCGGGAACGGCACGCCCAGGGTGCCGGGGCGGCGCGTCGGCGCGCACGGGTTGCCCAGGGCGATCGGAGCGCACTCGGTCATGCCGTACCCCTCGATGAGCAGTCCACCGGTGAGCCGCTCCCAGCGGTCGACGGTGGCCGTCGGGATCGGCATCGCCCCGGCGAACCCGAGCCGCGTCTGCCGCAGCCCCTCGAGCGGCGCCTTCGGGGAGGCCTCCGCCGCCGCGGCGATCCGGTCGAACATCGGCGCGACGCCGGCCATGAACGTGGCGGGACGGCGCCCGAAGGCCTTCAGCACCGTCTCGGGCTCGAAGTTCGGGAACATCACCAGCGTGGCCCCGATGTGGCCGGGGAGGTTGAGACAGAACGTCAGGCCGAACGCGTGGAAGAACGGCAGCACGCCGTAGACCGTCTCCTCGCCCTCGCGGAAGGACGCCCAGGCCTGGCCGTGGACGACATTCGCCACCAGGTTCCGGTGCGTCAGCATCGCCGCCTTCGGCGTGCCGGTCGTTCCGCCGGTGTACTGCAGCAGGGCCAGGTCGTCGGCCCCGACCGGGGCCGCCGGGACCTCGCCCCGCGCCCGCTTCACGAGCGTGTGCCAGTCGGGGATGCCCGGCGGCACCGCGCCGCGCAGTGCGCTCCGCTTCGCCCGCGCCGCCTTCACCGGCAGCCTCAGCAGCAGCTGGGCCGACGCCGGCAGGTCACGGCTGATGTCGACGCTCACGACCTGCAGGGACGAGTCGCCCCTCGCGGCCAGGACGGTGGCGACGACCTTGTGCCACACGAGCGCGTGCGTCGCTCCGCAGTCGGCCAGCAGGTGGGCCAGCTCGGTCTCGGTGTACGTCGGATTGAGATCGACGACGACGGCGCCGAGCCGCAGGACCGCGTGATAGGCCACGAGGTGGCTGGGGCTGTTCGGGAGCACCAGGGCGACGGTCTCACCGGGCTTCACGCCCAGGTCGGTGAGCACGACCATCGCACGGCGGATCGCCTGCTCGGTCTCGGCGAACGTCGCGGTCGCGCCCAGGAAGTCCGTCGCGACCCGGTCGGGCCACCGCCGCGCCGCTCGCTCCAGTCCGGCGGTGACCGGCTCGTCCGGGATGTCGATCTGCGTCGGTACGCCGGGTCCGTAGTGGACGGACCAGGGGCGCTCACCGTGCTCGTGCATGTTCCTGCCTTGCGGGGTCGAGGGTCGGACGCCGGTGGGCTCCGACTGACCTCCCGAGTCTAGGAGCCGCGCGTTCCGGCGCCCGAGCAACCCGCTCGGGCACACCGGGCCCGGACATGGCGAGAGGCGCCGGTCCGAGTACCGGCGCCCGCCGCGCACGTACCGCGTGACGCCCCGGTCAGGACGCCTTGCGGAACGCGCGATCCGAGACCTTCACCACCTGTCCGGCGCCCTCGATCCCGAGGAAGCCGGCGGTCGACCACGCGGAGGAATACAGCGACTTGCCCAAGAGCACCATGCCGGTCGGCATGGTCACCTGGGCGTACGTCCGCTTGCCCCACGGCGAGACCCTGACGATCTGGCCGACCGTCGACGGATCGAAGTCGGGTCCGGGCTCGCCCTCGGGCATGCCCTCCAGGACCTCGCTGACGTACATCGTGCCGTCATGACGGACCGCGATCCCCGTGGGCGACGAGAAGCCCTTGATCACCTTGCGGACCTTCGCGGTCTTGGCGTCGAGGACGTACACGCGACCCTCGCCGGGCGCCTCACCGGTCAGCGCCGACACGTAGATCGTGTTGCGCGGGCCGTACGCCAGGCCGGTCGGGACCGCGTCGCAGCCCGTGGTGTTCGCGTCGTTGTTCGGCCGGCCCTCGCAGGCGCCGGTGTTGACGGTCGGCGGGACGAAGAACGTCGACACCCGACCCTTCGAGTTCACCCGCAGCACCGCGTTGGCTCCGCCGTCGGCCACGAGCACTCCACCGTGGCGACCCCGCTCGGCCAGCAGGCTGAACGGGTTGGAGAGCGCATCGAGCGGCGCGCCGTCGGGCCCGAACTGGGTCTGGCCGTCGGGGTTGTACTTGAGCTCGTGCGCCATCAGGTCGGCGAAGACCTTGACCTTGCCCTTGTGGGCCACCAGGAGCGACGACCCGGGGTACGGTCCGGCGGGCGCCGAGGGATCAGCCTGACCCGTCACGATGGCGATGTACTTCCCGACCCTGACCGCGCCGGTGGCGGCGTTCGGCCCCAGTCCGCTCACCAGGGTGCGCACGTTGCCTCGCCTGCGGGGGTCCACCGAGATGACCCGACCGGCTCCGGACTCCATGACGAGCAGGCGATGGTGGCCGTCCTTGGAGACCTGGAACGGCCCCTCCAGGCCGTCGGCCACGACCGTGATCGGACGGGGCGCCGGGTGGTGCCTGCCGTGCGCCGAAGCAGATGGTGCGAACGCGAGGGCGACGCAGGTCGCGGTGGCGACGGTGGTGACGACTCGAACAACTGGGCGCATCTCGGACTCCTTTGAGAGGGGACGGGTTCCCGAGATAATGTGACCTCAATCACACGTATCACGGAACAAGCTTTCGGTGAACCCCTCCCCCGGACTGGTCCCACACGGAGGCCGGAACTGTAACCGTGTGTTCCTCGCGAACCCTGAGGCAATCCGACCTAGGCTCACCGGGACGGAGGTGGAATCGTGGTCAGGCTTCACGCGGAGGAGCGCCGCAGGCAGCTGCTGGCGGTCGCCCGCGACGAGTTCGCGCGCGTCGGGCCGGAGGGAGCTCGCATCAGCGACATCGCCCGGCTCGCGGGCGTCAACGTCGCCCTCCTGTACCGCTACTTCGACTCGAAGGAGCAGCTGTTCGAGGAGGCGATCGTCGAGCCGCTCGACCACCTCCTGCAGGACGTGTTGGCCCAGACGATCGCCGGCAACATCAACGGGTCCGCCGAGGCGGTCAAGATCTTCTACCGCTCGTTGCTGCTGGTGTTCGTGGAGTACCTCGACCTGTTCAACGTGGTGCTCTTCCGTGATCGCGACAGTGGCCAGGAGTTCTACCTGCGCCGCATCGCGCCCTTCGTCGACACCGTCGCCGCCGAGATCCGCGGTGCCAGTGACCTGTGGTCCCAGATGCCGAACGCGACCCTCATCGCGCCGATGTGCGTGGGCATGTGCTGGGGCGTCGCGATGGACGCGCACTTCCGGGGCGTCAGCCTCGACACCGAGGCGGTCACCGACGTCCTGGCGGCGATGACGTTGAACGGTGTCTCCGGCCCGTACCCGACGCACTGAGGGCGCTGCTTGGCCCGCGGTGTCGTGCCCACTAGCGTCGGCGACATGACGGACAGCGGCCGGTGGCTCGATGACGACGAGGCCGAGGCGTGGCTCGCCATGGTCTCGATACTCGAGATGCTCCCCGCCGCGTTGGACTCCCAGCTGTTGCGCGACGCCGACCTGACCTTCTTCGAGTTCTTGGTCCTGGTGCAACTGGCCGAGACCGACGACGACGCGATGCGACTGTCCGACCTCGCGGCCACGACCCACACCACCCCGGCGCGCCTCTCGCGCGTGATCGCGCGGTTGGAGAAGGACGGGCTCGTCACCCGCACGGCGGACTCAGGCGATGCGCGGTCGCGCCACGCCCACCTGACCGACGCGGGCTGGCAGCGCTTGGAGGCCGCCTCGCCGGGGCACGTCGCCCTCGTGCGCGAGGTCTTCGTCGGGCGCCTGACGCGCGAGCAGCTCGGACAGGCGCGCCGCATCGGCCACCGCATCCTCGCCGGACTCGATCCCGGCGGCAGTGTCCTCGCCGGCACGCGGGAGTCCACCCGCGGCCGCCAGGGACTCTCGCGGCTTCCCCAGCGGCCCGAGGTCAGCGACTGATCAGGTCCGGTGGACCTTCCAGAACCCGAGGATGAAGGTCGCGATCGCGGAGGCCAGAGCCATCGCGACCCAGAAGGCCATGTCCCACGAGGTGGTGGTCGACCCCTCCTGAGCGGGCATCTGCACGAGCTGG
>JBEVDF010000257.1:0-3125 GCA_040514145.1 Aeromicrobium sp. | reverse complement strand
TCGACGAGGCCACGCCGAAGCCGAAGACCGAGGACGAGGCCGAGCGCGTCATGGCCCACGGTGCGACGGACGCCAGCGCCCAGCTGAACTCCCAGCTCGGGGTCCAGCGTGAGCAGGCGGCCGGGCCCCTGCGCTCGGCGGCCCAGGCCGAGGCGGCACCCGCTCCGGAGGCGGGAGCTCCAGCGCCCGCGCTCGTCCCGGAGCCGACCGGACCCGCGCCCGAGCCGGTGCCCGCAGGGCCCGTCGTCCCGGCGCCACTGCCGGCGGACCGCCTCGACTACTCCGCGGATCGAGGGCCGACCGACCAGGCGATGACCGAGGCCGGGGTCACCACCGATCAGCTCCAGCGCGGAAATGAGCCGGAGTTCACCGCGGCACTCGATGCCCGTTCGACCGCCGAGTCGCACGAGGCGGCAGCCGGCACGCAGTACCGCGCGGACGAGGCCGCGATGCGCGGCGAGGCGAGGGCACAGGCCGAGGCGGGCCTCGGGGGTGGCCTGAGCGGGATGCACGCGCAACGGCTGGACCTCATCGGCCAGGTCGTCGCGGAGCAGGACGCCACGAAGACCGGTCAGTCGCAGCAGCGTCGCCTCGTGACCGAGCGTGTGATCGCGATCCGGGAGGCCGCCCGCCAGGACGTCGAGGTGATCCTCACCGCGATGGACGCCAACGCCGTCGCGATCTTCGAGGTCGGTCTCCGCGAGGCCGAGGCCGCCTACGAGAGCGCGTTCGAGGAGGCGAAGGGTGGGCTCGGGAACTGGCTCACCGAGTGGGGGAGCGACTGGGACCGGCTGATCGAGAGGTCGCTCGCCACCGGCCGTGCCGCCTACCTCGAACGTGTCGGCCGGGCCATCGATCAGGTCGCGGCGCTCGTGGAAGGCCAGCTGGCCGCCGCCAAGCAACGGGTGGCCGCCGGCCGGGCGGAGCTGGACGCCTATGTGGCCGGCCTGGACGAAGGACTGAAGTCCGCGGGGGAGGAGGCCCGCCAGAAGGTCGGCGCCGACTTCGACGCGCTGGATGCGTCGATCGACGACCGCCGCGATCGGCTCGTCGAGCGATTGACGCAGCAGTACGGCGAGTCGTACCAGCGGATGTCCGAGACGGAGAACCGACTGCGGGAGGAGAACAAGTCGCTGTGGCAGCGCGTCTACGACGCCACCGTCGGTGTGATCCAGAAGATCCTCGAGTTCAAGAACATGCTGCTCTCGGTCCTCGCCGAGGCCGCCTCGGTGGTCATGCTGATCATCTCCGATCCGATCCAGTTCCTGAAGAACCTGATCGGCGCGGTCATGCAGGGTGTCATGAACTTCAAGGACCACATCGTCGCCCACCTGGAGAAGGGCCTGCTCGACTGGATCTTCGGTGCCGTCGCCGGGGCCGGAATCCAGTTGCCGGCGAAGTTCGACCTGCCGGGCATCCTCGGGCTGATCCTGCAGGTCCTCGGCCTGACGTGGGCGAACATCCGGCGCATCGCCGTCGAGATCGTCGGCGAGCCGATCGTGCACGCCCTGGAGATGTTCGCAGAGCCGGTCATCGTGCTGATCCGGGAGGGCCCGGCTGGTCTGTGGGAGTGGATCAAGGAGAAGCTGTCCGACCTCAAGGCGATGCTGCTCGACGAGATCCAGAGCTGGCTCGTCACCAACGTGGTGGAGGCGGGGATCAAGTGGATCCTCGGACTCCTCACACCGGTCGGGGCGTTCATCAAGGCCTGCAAGGCGATCTACGACATCGTCATGTTCTTCGTGGAGCGGGCCAAGCAGGTCGCCGATCTCGTCAAGGCCGTCACGGAGTCGGTGGGTGCCATCGCCCGCGGCTCGCTCGGCGCCGCGGCGCAGCGGGTCGAGGACGCCCTCGCGCGCTCCATTCCCGTGGCCATCGGTCTGCTGGCGAGCCTGCTCGGCCTGGACAACCTCAGTGCGACGATCGCCAAGTTCATCCAGCGCATCCGCAAGCCCGTCGAGCAGGCCATTCGTTGGCTCATCGGCAAGGCTGTCGAGCTCGTCAAGGCCGCAGGTCGGCTCTTGGGTATAGGCACGGACGAGACGAAGAAGAGCGACGACCCAGAGCACGATGCTGCCGTGACGGCGGCGTTGGGTGCGATACCAGCGGCCGAGACGGCCAACCTCGAGGACGGGAAGCTGAGCCGCGAGGGCGCCGAGCGAGCTGCGACTGCGACGAAGTCCGAACATCCGGTGCTGACGAAGCTGACGGTGGTCGACGGTGGAGCTCACTGGGCCTACGCGTGGGCCGCGAGCGCCGGAGACACGCAGGAGGGCTCGGCCGAGAAGGCTTCGGACGAGACGTCGTTCGAGGAGTTGAACGAGTTCTTGGTGGAGCTCTCCAAGGACCCTCAGGTGGTCGATCGGTTGTCGCGCGCGCGTGAGTTCGACATCGGGGGCTATCACTCGTTGACGGGCCGCGGCGAGTACGGGCGACCGCATGACCTCCTCGACAGTGACGAGCTCATTCAGAACGTCTATTGGCGGGAACGACTCGGGGTGGAACGAGAGTCCAAGGAGATCAAGGAGAACCCGGCCATCGCTCTCAGTCCGGCATTGCACCAGAGGATCGAGAATCTCCAGAAGCCTGATGTCACGAAGATGTCCGGCCAAGAGATGCTCGAGTGGCACTTGAGCCAAATGGAGTCGTTCACCCCCCACGCCGTCCTGGTGATCCTGCGGCGCGAGGGCGAGAAGTACCTCGCAAGCAAGGGCGGGTGATCGACTCCCGCCAGCCATGGCCGATCCGTGCGACGGCATCGCGATTGGTGACACCGCGGCGACGTTGACGTGACGGGGCACTGCGAGGTTCGGTCACGGGCCGGTCCGAGCGGTGGCACCGGCGCGGAGGAGGTGGGGTCCATGTCCACGGAGGGCCAGCAGCAGGGAGGTGCCCCGGCACCGACCGGTGGCACCGGTGGCGGGTGCAAGGATCCGACGGAGGCGTACATCGCGCTGCAGTGCTTCGTCGCCCAGGACGCCGTCGTGGGGGCGCGTCGTGCGAAGGCGCTCGACGACATGAAGACCCGCATCACGGCAGTCACCGGCATCCAGGTCGCCTACGAGGACGCGCTCGCCGAGCAGAAGTCCGCGCTCGAGCAGCTCCTCCAGGACCTGAAGTCGATC
>JBEVDF010000196.1:0-8430 GCA_040514145.1 Aeromicrobium sp. | reverse complement strand
GACCTCGAGCCCACACCGGACCCCGGCCCGTGGGTGGCCCTGCTGCCGGCGCTCGACCCCACCACGATGGGGTGGAAGCACCGCGACTGGTACCTCGGCCCCCACGCGGAGCAGGTCTTCGACGCCACCGGCAACGCCGGCCCCACCGTGTGGAAGGACGGCACGATCGTGGGCGGCTGGGCGATCCGTGACGACGGCAGCGTGGCGGTGCGCCTGCTCACCGACGTGGGCACCGAGGCCGCTGCGGCGATCGACGCGGAGGCCGCCGCCCTGGAGCAGCGCCTCGGCGGCACCGTGGTCAAGGCCCGTGGCCGCCGGTGGACCCCGGTGGAGAAGGACCTACGCGGCTGAGCCGCTCAGCGGCGTCAGCTCGCGGTAGCGCGGGTCGAGCCCGTCCCCACTGGACCGGCCGGTGACGCGGCGCTTGATCCACGGCCCGAGGTACTCGACCGCCCACTGCACCTGCGCCTTGACGCGTTCGAGGAGGGTCATCGGCGTGGGGTCGGCCAGCACGAGGGGCTCGAGGTCGTGCTGCACGCCGAGGGCGTCGAGCACCGCGATCGCCATGCGCTGGTGGCCCGCCGGCGACATGTGCATCCGATCGGTGTCCCACAGGCGCGGATCGCGGTAGTCGGTGAGGGTCCAGTAGTCCACCAGCGTCGCTCCGTGCTTCGCGGCGATCTCGCGCACGGCCGCGCGGTAGCGCTCGAAGCGCTCGCGCACGAGCGCGTAGATCCGCGAGCCGCCCGGGTCTGCGGGGGTGAACAGCACGACGCGGGCGCCCGATGCCGCCAGCCGCCCGATGACGCGGTCGTACTCCGCGAGGATCGCGTCGAGGTCGACCTTGGGCCGCATGATGTCGTTCGCGCCGGCGTAGATCGTGACGAGGTCGGGCTGCAGCGCGAGCGCCGGGTCGATCTGCTCGGCGGCGATCGGCCCGAGCTTGCGCCCGCGGATCGCCAGGTTGGCGTAGGACAGGCCACCGCCCTGCGCGCGATCGAGCGCGGCGGCGAACCGGTCGGCCCACCCGCGCACGCCGTTCGGCAGGCTCGGATCGTCGTCGCCGACGCCTTCGGTGAAGGAGTCGCCCAGGGCCACGTAGCGCGCGAAAGTCACCACATGAGGTTACGCGCCGTCTCAACTCGAATGACCCCTGCTCTCCACCGTCATGGGAACGACGCTTCCCTTCCTGATTGGAGAAACCGATGACCCCCCTCGTCAAGACCACCTCCCGGGCGCTCGCGCTCGGCACCACCGGCGCGCTCGTCGCCGGGTTGATCGCCGCCTCACCCGCGACCGCCGCGGTGAACGTGGATGTACCGCCCACCAAGACCGTCAGCGGAGAGCTGTCCGGCCCCATCGGCATCGAGGACGACGCGGCCGGGAACGTCTACGTGGCGTCCCAGGGCAACAACGCGATCGTCGTCCACCGCAAGAACGCCTCGGGCGCCTCGGCCCCGCTGCGGCGCATCAGCGGTGCGGCGACCCAGCTGGCCACTCCCCGCGACGTGGCCCTGGACTCGAACGGCTTCCTGTACGTCGCCAACATCGGCGGCACCGTGCTCGTGTTCGCCCCGAACGCCACGGGCAACGTGGCGCCGGTCAAGACGTTCGGGACCGGGCCCGGCTCGACCTACGGGATCGACGTGGCCGGCGGGGAGATCTACGTCCGCAAGTCCAACGGCTACAACGTCTACTCCCCCTCCGCGACGGGCAACCCGGCACCGACCGAGCGCGCCGTGACCGGCCTCGGCAACGGCAGGTCCATCGTGGTGTCAGGACCGCGGGTGTGGACGGCCAACGGCACCCAGCTGCGGGCGTACTCGCGCTCCGCCGACGGCCTGGCCACGCCGATCCAGTCGATCAACAACGCCCTGCCGAACACCGAGATCAACGGTCTCGATGCCGACTCGGCCGGCCGGATCCACGTGGCCACCTTCAGTCCTTCCACGGTGCGCGTGTTCGCACGGAACGCCGACGGGAACGACACACCCCTGAAGGTGCTGGGCGGACCCGCGTCCGACCTGAACTTCCCGACGGGCCTCACGGTCCTGAGCAGCGGCTCGTTCGCGGTGGCGAACTTCAACCAGGGTCGGTACCTGGTGTTCAAGAGCCTGTTCGTGACCAAGCCCGGGAAGGTCCGGTCGCTGAAGGTCGGCGGCACGAAGACCGCGAAGCTGCGCAAGGTCTCGTGGAAGGCCCCGGCCTCCAACGGCGGCGCGAAGATCACCTCGTACCGGATCGTGGTGAAGAAGGGCGGCACGACGTTGCTCAAGAAGAACGTGAGCGGCTCCAAGCGGGCGCTGGTGATCAAGCGGTCCAAGCTCCGCAACGGCGTCAACACGGTCTTCGTCCAGGCGAAGAACAGCAAGGGTCTGGGCCCCGTGGCCAAGAAGAACTTCCGTGTGAGGAAGTGACAGGCACCTACCGACAGAACGCCCCGAGTCCGCAGGGACTCGGGGCGTTCCGCCGTGTGTCAGCGCTTCTTGGGCAGGGTGCTGGATCCGCCGTGCATGACGGTGAGGAGCTGCTGGAAGCGGCTCTCGGTCTTCTCGTCGCGGGCGAGCGACTGCAGCATCAGCAGCGGCTTCATCCGCTGCTTCGTGATCGCCTTCGGGTAGGTGAACTCGCGCAGGCCGTCGGGGCCGTGGATGCGCCCGAAGCCCGAGTCTCCGACGCCGCCGAACGGCAGGCCCGGGATCGCGGCGAAGGAGATCACCGAGTTCACCGACGTCATGCCCGAGCGCACGCGCGACGCCACGTCGAGCGCGCGCTTCTTGCCGAACACGGCTCCGGCCAGGCCGTACTTCGTGGCGTTGGTCAGCTCGACGGCCTCGTCCATGTCCTTCACGGGGTTGACCACGAGGGTGGGCCCGAAGGTCTCCTCGGTGACGGCGAGCGAGTCCTCGGGCACGTGCGTGAGGATCGTGGGCTGCACGTACTTGTCGCCCACCGCGCCGGCGCCGCCCAGGACAGCCTGGCCGCCGCGCGCGAGCGCGTCGTCGATGTGGCTGCGGATCACGTCGAGCTGCTTGGGCATCGTCGCGGGTCCGTAGACGCCGCCGTCGTCGTAGCCCGGGCGGATCCCGGCGGCCTGCTTGAGCAGCTCGGCCAGGAACGGGTCGAAGACCTTCTCGTGGACGTAGACGCGCTCGGTGCCGATGCAGGTCTGGCCGGCGTTGGACATCCCGCCCCACAGCGCCGCCTCGGCGGCCGCCTGCAGGTCGGCGTCCTCGTCGACGATGAGCGAGTCCTTGCCGCCGGCCTCGATCACGACGGGGGTCAGGTTCTCGGCGCAGGCCGCCATCACCTTCTTGCCGGTGGCGGAAGATCCGGTGAAGGCGATCTTGTCGACGTCGGCGGTGCACAGGTGGTTGCCGGTCTCGCCCAGGCCCGTGACGAGGTTCAGCACGGGGCGGCCGTGGACGACCTCGGTGAACGTGTCGACGAGGAAGCGCCCGACGCCGGGCGTGTACTCGCTGGGCTTGAACACCACGGCGTTGCCGGCCGCGAGCGCGTAGGCGATCGAGCCGATGGGCGTGAAGGCCGGGTAGTTCCACGGGCCGATCACGCCGACGACGCCGAGCGGCTTGTACTCGACGTACGCCGTCTGGTTCGACATCAATAGGCCCGTGCTGACCTTCTGGCGCCCGAGCACCTTGCCCGCGGTCTTGCCCGCCCACGCGATGTGGTCGATCGCCAGTCCGGCCTCGAGCAGGGCGTCGCCGTGCGGCTTGCCGCCCTCGCGGTGCATCTGGTCGGCGAGCTGGTTCAGTCGGCGGGTCAGCACGCTGCGCCACTGCAGCAGGTACTCCTTGCGGCCGTCGAAGCCCAGGTCGCGCCACCACACGGAGGCCTCGCGCGCGGCGGCCACCGCGGCGTCGACCTCGGCCCTCCCGTCGATCGGGTGGGTGCCGACGACGTCGCCGGTGGCGGGGTTGAACGAGTCGAACGTGGGCTGGGGGCCTCCGGCCGCGTCGACGTCAGGTTCGATGGTGGCGGTCATGTCAGGCTCCTCGGATGAGATCGGCGACCTTCTCGCCGATCATGATGGTGGGTGCGTTGGTGTTGCCGCGGGGAACACGCGGCATGACGGAGGCATCGGCGACGCGCAGGCCCTCGACCCCGTGCACGCGCAGTTCCGGATCGACGACGCTGCCTTCCACGGTACCCATCGCGCACGTCGATGTCGGGTGGTAGAGCGTCTGCCCGAGGCGGGCGATGACGTCGAGGATCTGGTCGTCGGTGGGGTTGCGCACGGCGGGCTCCCACGGCTCGTCGAGCATCCGTGCCATGGGGCCCTGCCAGACCATGTCGAGCATGCGCTTGTAGCCGCCGAGCATGGCGTCGAGGTCGGCCGGGTCGTCGAAGTACGCCGGGTCGATGTCGGGGTGCCACGACGGGTCGGCCGAGCGCAGCCGGATCCGGCCGCGGCTCTGCACGTTGACGAGCGTGGGCGCGACCGTGACGGACCGGCGGACCGGCTCGTGCAGGCCGTTGTCGTAGAAGCCGCTCGGCGCCACGTGGATCTGGATGTCGGGCAGATCGAGGTCGTCGTGTGAGGCGTAGAACGCGCCGCCCTCGCCGACGTTGGACACCAGCGGACCGGTCTTGGTGGCCTTCCACCGCATGATGTTGCCGAGCGTGATCGCGTCAGCGAGGTCGGTGGTGTTGCGGGTGTAGACGAGGGTCCCGACGACCGGGTGGTCCTGCAGGCCCTGGCCCACGCCGGGCGAGTCGACGAGGACGTCGATGCCCATCTCGCGCAGGTGCGCCCCGGGGCCGATGCCCGAGAGCATCAGCAGCTGCGGGCTGTTGATCGCACCGCCGCTGAGGATGACCTCGGCGTTCGCGCGCACCACGTGCTCCTGCCCGTGCTTGCGGTAGACGACGCCCGTGGCGCGGCCGTCCTCGATCAGGATGCGCGTGACGAACGCGTCGGTGCGCACCGTGAGGTTGGGCCGGCCCATCGCGGGCCGGATGTAGGCGTCGGCGACGGACCAGCGCTCGCCGCGGCGGTGGGTGACCTGGAAGACCCCGGCACCCTCCTGGTGGGCTCCGTTGAAGTCGTCGTTGCGCTTGAGCCCGGCGGCGACGGCCGACTCGACGAACGCCGACGTCAGCTCGTGGGTGAACCGGCGGTCCTCGACCACGAGCGGCCCCTCCGTGCCGTGGTACGGACCCGCGAGGCGCTGGTTGGCCTCGGACTTCACGAAGTACGGCAGGACGTCGTCGTAGCCCCAGCCCGTGGCCCCGTAGGCGTCGCGCCACTCGGCGTCGTCGGCGGCGTTGCCACGGATGTAGATCATCGCGTTGATCGTGGAGCTGCCGCCCAGGGCCTTGCCCCGCGGCCAGTAGGCGCGGCGGCCGCCGAGGTGCTTCTGGGCGCTGGTCTCGTAGTTCCAGTCCCAGCGGGTCTTGAACAGCTGGCTGAACCCGGCCGGGATCTTGATCATGTCGTCGTCGTCGACGGGTCCGGCCTCGAGCAGCAGGACCGAGCGGTCGCGATCCTCGGTGAGCCTCGCCGCGATCACCCCTCCGGCGCTGCCCGCACCGATGATGATGTGATCGAAGCTCTCGTCCGCCATGTCCACTCCTTGCCCAGCGCAACTCGGTGTGACGCTGGCCACAAACCTAGACGGCGGCGAGACCCGAGACAACCGATTGGAGCGCGCGGCGCCCGGCTCGGGTCACCTGGACCTCCAACACCTCGATGCCCACCGGTGCCCGCGAGAGGTAGGCGGCGAGCTGATTGGCCTCGACGAGGCGGTGCTTGACACCGTGCGCGGCGCACAGCGCGTCGATCTTCGTGCGGGTGGGGGTGCCGAAGACACGCTCGAACGCCTGCGAGTACTCGGGCGATCCCTGCTCGAGCGTGTGGAAGATGCCGCCGCCGTCGTCGTTGAGCACGACGATCGTCAGGTCGGGCCGCGGCTCGATGGGACCAATCAGCAGGCCGTTGGCCCCGTGGAGGAACGTGAGGTCGCCCATCAGCGCGATCGCCCGGCCATAGCTGCTCAGGGCCGCGCCGATCGCGGTGGACACGGTGCCGTCGATGCCGGCCAGCCCGCGGTTCGCCAG
The DNA here is from genome assembly GCA_040514145.1 of Aeromicrobium sp. GTDB lineage: Bacteria > Actinomycetota > Actinomycetes > Propionibacteriales > Nocardioidaceae > Aeromicrobium. Next base: position 2,349 of record JBEVDF010000196.1, on the reverse strand, counting down.
GACGCGCGGGCCCGGGGCCCGCACCGGCGCCACGAGGTCGACGTCGCGGACCACGTTGGACGAGCCCAGCACGAGCAGGCCGCGCGTGGCGGCCTTCCAGACCGCCTCGGCCACGACGAACTGCTCCGCTTTCAGCAGGGCGTTCTGGATGCGGTCGCCCGCCTGGATCCAGCTGCGCAGCCACGACTCGTCACTCGTGCCGCCGCGCACCGAGATGCGGTCGGCGAACGTGACGTTGGAGCCGGGGACGCCCGGGAACGTGCTGGCGTCGCCGACGTGGACGGTGGGCAGGTTGGTCCGGGTGAGCAGGTTCGTGACGGGCCGCGACAGCGTGGGGTGACCGGCGCTGACGATCCGCTCGACGCGCTCGATCAGCCGGCCGCCCAGCACGACCCGGCCGCACGCCACCGCCGTGGGCGCGCCGCGCAGCCCCGAGGACGGCTCGGCCAGGATCGGCCACCCCGCCTGCTGCGCCACCGCGGCGAGGGCGGGATCGGCGCCGTCACCGGCCACGACGAGCGTCCGCGGCCCGGTCTCCAGGGTCTGGGTACGGCCCGCCGTGGGCGTGTTGATCGACCAGGAGTTCTGCGGGAACTTCCACGAGACCGACTCCACGAGTGGCTCGTCGAACTCGACGTTGAGGTGCACCGGGCCGCCGCCGCGGACCGCGCCGGCCAGTCCGGTGATCCGGTCGGTGAACGTGATCCCCGGGAACATGCCGGGCTGCACGGTGGTCTGGTTGGCGCCGGTGCCCCGCAGGTGACCCGGGCGGTCGGCCGTGACCGCGAGCACCGGCACGCGCGAGTGCAGGGCCTCCAGCAGCGCCGGGTGCAGGTTGGCCACCGCGGTTCCCGAGGTGGTGATCACCGGGGTCAGTCGGCCGGAGGCCTTCGCCAGGCCGAGGGCGAGGTAGCCGGCCTCGCGCTCGTCGACGCGGACGTGGAGGCGGATGAGGCCCTGCTCGTCGGCGGCGTGCAGCGCCAGCGCGATCGGGCCGGAGCGGGACCCGGGCGAGAGCACCGCGTCGGAGACCTCCTGCGCGAGGAGGGCCGCCACGAGTCTTCGCGCCGTCTCGACGGCGCTCTCGCCGGTCACAACGTCTCCCGTACGTGCGCGAGTCGGGCCTGCCAGCGCTCGTCGACCTCGGGCGGAGCCGCGACCTTGGCGTACGCCACCTCGTCGAGCACCGGCCGGGTCGGCCAGAGGCTCCCGTCGACCGGCTCGAGCGGATCGGCGACGACGTCACTCGTGAGCAGGTGGGCCGTGCCGATGCCGCAGGCGTAGGGCAGGTCCGGCAGCGCGGCGGCGAGCGCGACGCTGGCCGCCAGGCCGATCGAGGTCTCCACCGCACTCGAGACGCTCACCGGCATGCCGATCTGCTCGGCGATCCGCAGGCAGGCCCGCACGCCGCCCAGCGGCTGCACCTTCAGCACCGCGATGTCGGCGGCGTCCATGTCGCGCACGCGGAACGGGTCGGCCGCCCGGCGGATCGACTCGTCGGCGGCGATCGGGACGTCGACCTTGCGCCGCACCTGGGCCAACTCCTCGACCGTGGCGCACGGCTGCTCGACGTACTCCAGCCCGCGGGCCACGTGGTCGAGCTTCTTGATGGCCTTGATCGCGTCCTTCACGTTCCACGCGCCGTTGGCGTCGATGCGGATGAGCACGCCCGGCAGCGCGTCGCGGATCGCGGCGATCCGCTCGATGTCGTTCTCGAGGGTCTCACCGGACTCGGCGACCTTGACCTTGATCGTGTGGCAGCCGCTCTCGACCGCGGTGCGGGCGGCGGTGGCGCCGTCGCCGACGGCCGGGACGATGCCGTTGATCGGCACGCACTCGCGGACGGGCTCGGGCCAGGGCTTGCAGGCGGCCTCCATGGCGGCCTGCAACCACGGCAGGGACGCGACGTGGTCGTACTCGGGGAAGGGGCTGAACTCGGCCCAGCCGGCCGGGCCCTCGGCCAGCATCCCCTGTCGGTGCTCGAGCCCGCGGAAGCGCGTGCGCATCGGGATCGAATAGGTACGGAACTCCACCCACGAGAGTATCCATGGAGAAGCGCTCAGGTTCCACTGCGCCTCGGACTTCGCGGTGGGCAAACCCGTCAGCACGTGCCTACGGTGGAGACATGTCCGACATCGCCATCGTGGGAGGCCACGGCCAGGTGGCCCGCCTCCTCGTCCCCCTGCTCACCGAACGCGGCGACCTGCCCGTCGCACTTGTCCGCAATCCCGACTATGCCGCCGACCTGCCCGGCGCCGCCATCCGGCTGCTCGACATCGAGGCGGCCACGGCGGAGGACTTCGCGACGGCCTTCACCGACTGCGACGCCGTCGTGTTCGCGGCCGGCGG
>JBEVDF010000173.1:0-2743 GCA_040514145.1 Aeromicrobium sp. | reverse complement strand
GCCTGCGTGCGCGCCCAGAACGCGAGGTTGACCAGCGCGAACGGCAGCAGCACCAGCCACAGCACCCGAGTCACCCAGCCCAGGACCCCGCGAACGCCCGAGGTCAGCTCACCCCACGAGTAGGCCTCGAGGGCCAGCCCGCGCGGCAGGGTGCGCAGGGGCGGGTCGGCGCCGTCGGCGATCCGATAGAAGCCGGTGAGCCGGTCGCCGGCCACCTGGACGACGTTCTCGGCGGGCACTCCGAGCATCGAGTCGGTCGGGGTGCCCCGGACACCGTGGACCCGCAGCTCCATGACGATCCTGTCGGCCTGCGGCGCGGACATCGGTCCACCTCCCGTGACTCGACTGTCACCGGTGGAGAGTCCGCGGCACGTGGTCCTGATTCAGGACATGAGGATGAGGTCGTCGCGGTGGATGACCTCGCGTTCACGCTCGGGGCCCAGCTCGGCGGCCAGCTCGGAGGTGGAGCGGCCCAGCATCTCGGGCAGATCGTCGCTGTCGAAGTTGACCAGTCCACGGGCGATCACGACGCGCTCGGGGTCGACCACGTCGACCGGGTCACCGGCGGAGAAGTCGCCCTCGACGGCCACGATCCCGGCGGCCAGCAGCGAGGCGCCGCGCTCGACCAGCGCACGCCGCGCGCCGGCGTCGAGCACGAGGCGTCCGCGGGTCTCGCTGGCGTGGGCCAGCCACATGAGCCGCGCCGCGCGCCGCTTGCCGGTGGGGGTGAACAGCGTGCCGACGGGCTCGCCCTCGACGGCCTCGACCGCGCGCTCGGTCGAGGTCAGGCGCACGGGGATGCCCGCGGCCGTGGCGATCCGCGCGGCCTCGAGCTTCGTCACCATGCCGCCGGTGCCCACGGCCGAGCCGACGCGAGCCACGTCGATGCCCGCCAGGTCCTCCTCGGACCGCACCGTGCGGATGGGGCGCGAGTCGGGCAGGTCGGGATGGCCCGTGTAGAGGCCGTCGACGTCGGAGAGCAGGAGCAGCTCGTCGGCGTGCACCAGGTGCGCCACCAGCGCGGCGAGGCGGTCGTTGTCGCCGAAGCGGATCTCGGACGTGGCCACGGTGTCGTTCTCGTTGACGACCGGCACCACCCCGAGCTCGAGCAGCTTCGCGAGGGTCTGTTGGGCGTTGCGGTAGTGGCTGCGCCGACTGATGTCGTCGACCGTGAGCAGCACCTGACCCACTACGAGCCCGGCGGCGGCGAAGGACTCCGAGTAGTGCGCGATCAGCGCGCGCTGCCCCACCGCGGCCGCGGCCTGCTGGGTGGGCAGGTCGCGGGGACGCCGGGGCAGGTTCAGCGGACCGAGGCCCGCCGCGATCGCGCCCGACGACACCAGGACGACCTCGTCACCGCGCGCCCGCACGGTGACGACGGCGTCGACCACCGTGCCGATGCGGTCGGGGTCGAGGTGACCGTCGGGGGTGGTCAGCGATGAGGAGCCGACCTTGACGACGACCCTCACTGGTCGTCCTCGTCGAACTCGTCGTCGCCGGGGTACTCCTCACCGATCGTCCAGTCCGGGATGATCGTGCTGGGGTCGAACGGCTCGGGCTCGCGACCCTCGGCGCGCAGGGCGACGGCCTCCAGCTCCCACGCACGCCGGGCGGCCAGCAGCTCGCGGCGCTGCTGGTTCGTGCGGCGGTTGCTCTGGTCGAGGCGCAGATCCTCGCCGCGGCGGCCCAGCACCTCGGCGCCGGCGGTGACCGTGGGATCGAAGTCGAAGACGACCTCGTCACGGCCGAGCTCGAGCTCGTTCGCCGCACCGATGACGATGTCGTCGCCGACGGACGCGCCGAGCGACAGCAGGTGGTCCTCGACGCCGAGCCGGTTGAGCCGGTCGGCGAGGAAGCCCACGGCCTCGTCGTTGCTGAAGTCGGTCTGGCGCACCCACCGGGCGGGCTTCTCGCCGATGACGTGCCAGCGGCCGTCGATCCTGCGGACCTCGAACTCGCGGCCCACGCCCGAGGGCGCCGGCGGGCGCAGCACGATGCGGGTGGCCTCGCGGTGGGGCTCGGCGGCGCGGCGGGCTGCGACGATCTCGGCCATCGCGAACGAGAGCTCGCGCAGGCCGGCGTGGCTCGCGGCGGAGACCTCGAAGACGCGCAGGCCGCGCTCACGCAGCTCGCCGATGACGAACTCGGCGATCTGGGCGGCGTCGGGGACGTCGGTCTTGTTGAGCGCCACCAGGCGGGGACGGTCGGAGAAGTCGACGCCGGCGTACTCGCCGTACCGGGTCAGCTCGGCCTCGATGATGTCGAGGTCGGTGAGCGGATCGCGGCCGGGCTCGACCGTGGCGCAGTCGATGACGTGCACGAGCGCGGCACAGCGCTCGACGTGGCGCAGGAAGTCGTGACCGAGGCCGCGGCCTTCACTGGCGCCCTCGATGAGGCCGGGGACGTCCGCCACGGTGAAGGTGGTCTCGCCCGCCTTGACGACGCCGAGGTTCGGCACGAGCGTCGTGAAGGGGTAGTCGGCGATCGTGGGACGCGCCCGCGACAGCGAGGCGATGAGGCTGGACTTGCCGGCCGAGGGGAAGCCGATCAGGCCGATGTCGGCCACGACCTTGAGCTCGAGGGTGATCGTGCGCTCTTCGCCCGGCTCGCCCTTGAGCGCGAAGCCGGGGGCCTTGCGCTTGCTGGAGGCCAGGGCGGCGTTGCCCAGCCCACCGCGGCCGCCGGCCGCGATGACGAGCTCGGTGCCCGCGCCGACCAGGTCGGCCAGCACCTCACCGTTCTC
>JBEVDF010000089.1:0-4719 GCA_040514145.1 Aeromicrobium sp. | reverse complement strand
CGCGAGGCCCGCGAGTCCGAGATCAAGGCCAACGTCATCGAGCAGCTCGGTGAGCGCTTCGAGGGCCGCGAGAAGGAGCTCGGCGCCGCGCTGCGCTCGCTGACCAAGTCGCTCGTGCGCGATCGCGTCCTGCGCGACAAGGTCCGCATCGACGGCCGTGGCCTGGCCGACATCCGGGCCCTGTCCGCCGAGGTCGGCATCGTCCCGCGCGTGCACGGCTCGGCGCTGTTCCAGCGTGGCGAGACCCAGATCCTGGGCATCACCACCTTGAACATGCTCGACCTGGAGCAGAAGCTCGACACGCTCTCGCCCGAGACCACGCGTCGTTACATGCACAACTACAACTTCCCGCCGTTCTCCACCGGTGAGACCGGACGCGTGGGCTCGCCCAAGCGTCGCGAGATCGGCCACGGCGCCCTCGCCGGCCGGGCCCTGCTGCCCGTCCTGCCCTCGCGCGAGGAGTTCCCCTACGCGATCCGTCAGGTGTCCGAGGCGCTCAGCTCCAACGGCTCCACCTCGATGGGCTCGGTCTGCGCGTCCACCCTGGGCCTGCTGAACGCCGGTGTGCCGCTGCGCGCTCCGGTCGCCGGCATCGCGATGGGCCTCATCTCCGGTGAGGTCGACGGCGAGCAGCAGTTCGTCACGCTGACCGACATCCTCGGAGCCGAGGACGCCTTCGGCGACATGGACTTCAAGGTCGCCGGCACGCGTGACTTCGTGACCGCGCTGCAGCTCGACACCAAGCTCGACGGCATCCCCGCCGACGTGCTCGCCGGTGCGCTGCAGCAGGCGCACGACGCCCGTCAGACGATCCTCGACGTGATGGCCGAGGCCATCAGCGAGCCCGACGAGATGAGCCCCTACGCCCCGCGGATCATCACGGTGAAGATCCCGGTCGACAAGATCGGCGAGGTCATCGGCCCGAAGGGCAAGATGATCAACCAGATCCAGGACGACACCGGCGCGAAGATCTCGATCGACGACGACGGCACCGTCTACGTGGGCGCCGACAACGGCGACGCGGCCGAGGCGGCCAAGGCGGCCATCAACGCGATCGCCAACCCGACGATGCCCGAGGTCGGCGAGCGCTACCTCGGCACCGTCGTCAAGACGGTCGACTTCGGCGCGTTCATCTCGCTGCTGCCGGGCAAGGACGGCCTGCTGCACATCAGCAAGCTGCGTGAGCTCAACGGCGGCCAGCGCGTGAACAACGTCGACGACGTCGTCAAGGTCGGCGACAAGATCCAGGTCGAGATCGCCGAGGTCGGCGACCGCGGCAAGCTCTCGCTGATCCCGGTCTCGGACAAGTCGGACAAGTCCGACGAGTCCGAGGAGCCGGCGCAGGAGTCCACCGACGCCTGATCGTCCGTCCCGAACGAAGCCCCGCACCGGTTGGTGCGGGGCTTCGTCGTTCCCCGCATGGGACCACTGTGGGAACGCTCCCAAATTTCTCTTGACGAGCGGATGTGACGCAGGACACACTGAATGGGAGCGCTCCCATGACGGGTGGGGGACCGACGGAAGGCACGACGTTGAACACACGACGGATCGCCGCCTCCCTTGCCGCAGTCATAGCCATGGGCGGTCTCGCCGCCTGCGGTGGGGGCGACTCGGGCGAGGACGGGGACGACATCACCTTGCGGGTGAACCTGTTCGGGAAGTTCGGGTACACCGAGGCGTACAAGAAGTTCGAAGAGGCCCACCCGGGCGTCAAGATCGTCGAGACCGCCGAGGGCGACCTCGGCAAGTACAACACCAAGCTCACCCAGCAGATCGCAGCCGGCGGCGACGCCGGCGACGTGGTGGCGATCGAGGAGGGGCAGACGGTCGCGTTCCTGGCGGCCCCCGACAAGTTCGTCAACCTGCAGGACCAGGGCGGCAACGACGTCAAGGACCGCTGGCTGCCGTGGGTCTGGGACAAGGCCACCACCGCCGACGGCAAGGCCACCATCGGCTACGGGACCGACGTCGGCGGCCTGGCGATGTGCTACCGCCGTGACCTGTTCGAGAAGGCGGGCCTGCCCACCGATCGCGAGGAGGTCGGCAAGCTCTGGCCCACGTGGGACGACTTCATCGCCACGGGCAAGAGGTTCCAGTCCGGCATCAAGGACGACAAGGTGGCCTTCATCGACTCGTCGACGAACACCTACAACTCGATCCTGATGCAGCAGGGCGACCACACGTACTTCGATCGCGACGACGAGCTGGTCTTCGACACCAACCCGGCCGTGAAGACCGCGTGGGACTACGCCGTCGAGATGACCGAGGCCGACCTGTCGGCGCAGCTGAAGGCGTTCAGCGACGAGTGGAACGCGGGCTTCAAGAACGGCTCGTTCGCCGCCATCGCCTGCCCCGCCTGGATGACCGGCTACATCAAGGACCAGTCCGGTGAGGAGAACGCGGGCAAGTGGGACATCGCGACCGTGCCCGGCGGAGGCGGCAACTGGGGCGGCTCCTGGTTGGCGGTCCCGACGTCCAGCGAGCACCAGGACATGGCGCTGGAGCTGATCGACTACCTCAGCGACGAGGAGGGCCAGATGATGGCCTTCGAGGCCGAGGGGCGCCTGCCGTCCTTGCCGGCGCTCTACGACAAGCCCGAGCTGAAGGAGGCCACCAACGCCTACTTCAACGAGGCGCCGATCGGCCAGCTGTTCGTGGCCGGCGCATCGCAGCTCGAGCCGGTCTACCTCGGCACCAAGAACGTTCCGGTCCGCGACGCAGTGGAGAACGCACTGCGCAGCGTCGAGAACGGCGAGGTCCCACCCGCCCAGGGCTGGGACGACGCATCGGCGGCCGCCGAGAAGGCCGCCCGCTGACGCACCCCTGACGCGGCCGGTGTCCGCGCGTTCCTCCAAGGCGCGGACACCGGCTGCCCACGTCCGGACCATCGATCGGAGAGGATCTCGCCATGGCACGCAAGCGGCTCGCACGGCAGCAGGGCGCCGGGCTCGCGTTCGTCTCGCCGTACTTCATCGTCTTCGCGGCGTTCGGACTGTTCCCGCTCGTCTACACCGCGTGGGTGTCGATGCACGAGTGGACGCTGCTGGCCGGCAAGGTCGAGTTCATCGGGCTGGACAACTACCGCGAGCTGTTCGGGGACTCGGCGTTCTGGCGCGCGCTGGTCAACACCTTCGGGATCTTCGTGCTGGCCACGGTGCCCCAGCTGGTGCTGGCCACGGTGCTGGCGCAGATGCTCGACACCCGGCTGCGCGCTCGCACCTTCTGGCGCATGGGCGTCCTGCTGCCGAACGTCGCCTCGGTGGCGGCCGTCGGCATCATCTTCGGCCTCATCTTCGCCCGTGACTACGGGATCGCGAACTGGATCCTGGGCTTCTTCGGCGTCGAGGCGATCGACTGGCGGGCCCACCGCTGGTCGTCGTGGCTCGCGATCGCGACGATGGTGGACTGGCGCTGGACGGGCTACAACGCGCTCATCCTGCTGGCGGCCCTGCAGTCGGTCCCCAAGGAGCTGTACGAGGCGGCCCGGATCGACGGAGCCTCGGCCTGGCGCCAGTTCTGGTCGGTCACCGTGCCGATGCTGCGCCCCACCCTGATCTTCGTGACGATCATCGCCACGATCGGCGGCATCCAGCTGTTCACCGAGCCGTTGCTGTTCAACACGGGCGCCAACGCGATCTCCGGCGGCAACCGCGGGCAGTTCCAGACCGTGGCGATGTATCTCGTGCAGCAGGCCTTCACCGGCCAGCGGTTCGGCTACGCCTCCACGATCGCGTGGGTGCTCTTCCTGATCATCGCCGTCGTGGCGGCCATCAACCTGCTGCTGCTGCGGCGCATCCGATCGGCGGACTGACATGAGCCTTCGCACGCGCGCCGCCGGCGCCTCCCCGATGATGTACGTGGCCCTGGGTCTCGTGGTCCTGCTCTCGGCCGCGCCCCTGTACTTCATGCTCGTGATGGCCTCGCGCGCCAACAGCGACATCCTCGGGATCCCGCCGCCGCTGGTGCCCGGCGACCAGCTGGCGATCAACATCGAGCGGGTCTTCGCCAACGACGACGTCCAGTTCGCCAAGGCGCTGCTGAACACCCTCCTGGTCGCCACGGTGGCCACGATCTGCGTGGTGGTCACCTCGGCGCTGGCGGGATTCGCGTTCGCGAAGCTGCGGTTCCACGGCCGCAACGTGCTGCTCGTGGTCGTGGTGGCCACGATGATGGTCCCGGTGCAGCTGGGCCTGATCCCGCTGTACATGCTCATGACGAAGCTCGGCCTCGCCGGAGGGCTCGCCTCGGTGACGCTGCCGTTCCTGGTCAGCGGGTTCGGGGTGTTCTTCATGCGCCAGTACGCCATGCAGGCCATCCCCGACGAGCTGATCGAGGCCGCCCGGGTCGACGGGGCCTCGACCCTGCGCATCTTCTGGTCGATCGTCTTCCCGGCGCTGCGACCGGCCGCCGCCGTGCTGGGACTGCTGACGTTCATGGAGCGCTGGAACGACTTCCTGTGGCCGTACATCTCCCTCGATGTCAACCACCCCACCGTCCAGGTCGCGCTCTCGCGCCTGTCCGGCGGGTACTACACCGACCAGGCGCTGGTGATGGCCGGGACCCTCATGGGCACCCTGCCGCTCGTCGTGGTCTTCATCGTGTTCGGCCGCCAGATCGTGGGCGGCATCATGGAAGGCGGCCTGAAGTCATGAACGGTCTGAGCCAGCGATTCGACCCCGGCTTCGTGTGGGGCGTGGCCACCTCGGCCTACCAGATCGA
>JBEVDF010000061.1:0-10171 GCA_040514145.1 Aeromicrobium sp. | reverse complement strand
GCGCTAGGTTCGGCCCATGGGTGACGTGGACGTCACCACCGCCCAGGACGGGTCGACGACGAGCAAGGTCAGTCGCCCGGTCCTGACCGCGATGGTCATCGGGTCGATGGTCGGCGCGGGGGTCTTCTCCCTCTCCGCCCGCTTCGGCACGGCCACCGGCGTCTTCGTTCGCGCTCATCGTCGTCGGCGCCGGATTCGCCCTGTACCAACTGCTCACGGGTGGGATCATCGTGTGATCGGACCTTCCGAAGGAGTCTCATGACGCAGCCCTCCGACGCCTACGGCGTCCATTCCGAGGTCGGCCGCCTGCGCAAGGTGCTGGTCTGCGCGCCCGGGTTGGCCCACGAGCGGCTGACGCCGTCGAACTGCGACGACCTGCTGTTCGACGACGTGCTGTGGGTGCAGAAAGCCCAGCTCGACCACCAGGACTTCGTCGACAAGATGCGCGATCGCGAGATCGACGTCGTCGAGCTGCACGACGTGCTCTCCGAGACCATGGCCGACGAGGCTGCACGCGCGTGGCTGCTCGATCGCAAGATCGTCGCGAACGAGGTCGGGATCGGCCTCGTCGAGGAGACCCGTGGCTACCTCGACGAGCTGGCCGCGGGTGACCTGGCGCGGTTCCTCATCGGCGGCCTGTCCACCCGCGACCTGCCCCGCGAGCTCGCGCCGGGCTACCGCGCCCTGGTCCGCGAGGCGCACGGCGGCCACGAGTACCTCATGCCCCCGCTGCCGAACACGCTCTACACGCGCGACACCACGTGCTGGATCCACGGCGGCGTCACGCTCAACCCGCTCTACTGGCCCGCCCGCAAGGACGAGACGCTCCTCATGAAGGCGATCTATGAGTTCCACCCGGACTTCGTGGGATCCACCGTCTGGTGGGGCAACCCGGAGGTCGAGTCCGGCCCGGCCACGGTGGAGGGTGGCGACGTCCTCGTGCCCGGCAACGGCGTCGTGCTGATCGGGATGAGCGAGCGTTCGTCGCGCCAGGGCATCACCCTGCTGGCGAAGGCGCTGTTCGACCAGGGCGCCGCTGACAAGGTCATCGTCGCCGGCATGCCGAAGCTGCGCGCGGCCATGCACCTCGACACGGTCTTCACGTTCGCCGACCGCGACGTCGTCACGATCTACCCCGAGATCGTCAACACGATCCACGCGTTCACGATCCTGCCCGCCGACGGCCCGCCGGGCATCGAGGTCATCGACCACGAGGACACGCCGTTCGTCGACGTCGTCGCGGAGGCGCTCGGCGTGGAGAAGTTCCAGATCGTCGAGACCGGCGGCAGCGAGTACGACACCGAGCGCCAGCAGTGGGACAGCGGCAACAACCTCGTCGCGCTGGAGCCGGGTGTCGTCGTCGCCTACGACCGCAACACCCACACGAACTCGCTGCTGCGCAAGGCCGGCATCGAGGTCATCGAGATCGTCGGCGCCGAGCTCGGGCGAGGACGCGGAGGCGGACACTGCATGACGTGCCCGATCATCCGTGACCCCCTCGAGGTCTGAGGCGCGCCGCCGCTGGGTGCGGCTGGCCCTGATCGCCGTCCTGCTGGTGGTCATCGTCGTGGTGATCCGCGGGCTGCTCGGCGATGTCGACTGGGAGCAGGTCCGCACCGCGATCGCGAAGCTGGCTCCCTGGGAGCTCGTCGTGCTCGTGGCCGGGTTGCTGGTGCGGCAGTTCCTCAACGCGCTGCCGCTCGCGCTGTTCATTCCGGGGTGTCCACCGATCCGGGCGATGCAGAACGACCAGGCGGCGATCCTGATGACGACGGTCGCGCCACCGCCCTCGGACGTCGTCCTGCGGTTGGCGATGTTCGGCTCGTGGGGCATTTCCCCGTCGGCCGGACTGGCGGGCACGCTGATGAACACCGTGACGTTCTACGTCGTCCGCTTCGGCGCGCCCCTGCTCGGCATCGTGCTGATGGTGGCGCTCGGGACCTTCCACCTCGGTGAGTTTGTCCCCGCCGTGCTCAGCGGCTCGGTCAGTGCGGCACTGCTCGCCGTCGTGTGGCTGGCGTTCCGCGGCGAGACCTTCACCGTGGGACTCGCCCGCCGGCTCGCGCGGTTCATGGGCCGGTTCCGCAAGGGCGTCGATCCCCAGGTCTGGGCCGAATGGGCGGCGGAGTTCCGGGATCGGGTCGTCGATCGTGTCCCGTGGGCACTGCCGCGCTCGGTACTCGCCCTCGTGGTCATGGTCGTCGTCGACGCGGCGCTGATCGTGGCGTCGCTGCGGTTCGTCGGGGTCACGGCGTCGGAGGTCCCGGCGATCGAGGTGCTCGTGGCCTTCCTGGTCGCCTACCCGCTGACGCTGTTCCCGTTCTCGGGGCTGGGCATCCTCGATGCCGTCGTCGTCGCCACCCTCCTGGCGATCGAGGCCGGCGCCGACGAGGCGGAGCTCGTGGCCGGCTTCGTGATCTGGCGCGCGATCACGATCGCCGGACCACTCGTGCTGGGGCTGGTGTCGGTGGGGCTGTGGAAGCTGCAGCTGGTCAGGGCGAGGTGACGAAGTCGATCAGTTCCTCGACCCGGCCCAGGAACGCGGGCTCGAGGTCGGTCCAGGAGTCGACGCGTCCGAGGATCGCCTTCCAGGCCCGCGCGATGTCGGCCTGGTCCTCGTGGGGCCAGCCCAGGTGCGCGCAGATGCCGCGCTTCCACTCGATGTGACGCGGGATCGTGGGCCACGCGTCCATGCCGAGTCGCTGCGGCTTGATCGACTGCCACACGTCGACATAGGGATGACCGACCACCAGCAGGTGCGGCACGTGCGCGACCTGGTCGGCGAGGCGCTGCTCCTTCGAGCCCTTCACGAGGTGATCCACCAGCACGCCGAGCCGGCGCGTCGGGCCGGGGGAGAAGTCGCGGACGATCGCCGCCAGGTCGTCGATGCCGTTGAGGTACTCCACCGCGACGCCCTCGGCGCGCAGGTCGTCGCCCCAGACCTTCTCGACGAGCTCCGCGTCGTGGCGGCCCTCGACGTAGATCCGGCTGGGCAGCGCGACCTTCGCCCGGGTGTCGGCGACGAGGCGCGAGCCCGAGGCCGTGCGCGTGGGGGCTGCCGGGCCCTTCGGCGTGGGCGCCACCAGCACGACCGGCTTGCCCTCCATGAGGAATCCCGGGCCGAGCGGGAAGACCTTGCGTCGCAGGCGGCGGTCCTCGAGCTCGACGGTGCCGAGGTCGCGCTCGACCCGCATGATCTCGCCGACGAAGCCGGTGGAGGCCTCCTCCACGACGAGACCGGTGTCGGCGGCCAGCTCGGTGGAGCGGCCGCGGGCGGGCCGGCGCCAGTCGCCGGACAGGACGTCGGAGCCGTAGCGGTCAGCCATGGCCGAACCACACCCCCAGGAGTCGTTGGTGGAAGTCCTCGACGTCGTCCTTGGTGCCGCTGTCGAGGGTGTCGCCGGCGATCAGGCCGATCGCGAGGTCGACGGCCGGGGGCCACGACGCGGGGACGGTGGCCGGGATCTCGTCGGTGACCAGCGCACCGAGGGCGACCTCGGGGGAGTGGCCGGGACGCGTGACGACCATGACGAGCTCGCCGCCCTCGGGCCCGTGGCCCAGGTGGCTGACCTCGACGAACGCCTCGCCCACGGCGACCGCCCAGACCGAGACCATCGTCCCGCCGCGCGACTCGTGCGCGATCGTGGTCCCGTCGGGGGCCGTCACGGCGTAGGGGGTGTAGACGAGCACCTGGTCGCCGTCGACGACCTCGATCGCCCCGTCGGCGCGTACGGACACGTCACTCACCCCGACAGGTTGCCATGTCCGCCGGCGGCCGCCGCGCAGGCGCACCGCCCTCGGCGTCCTCGCTAGACTGGCACTGGTCAGGGTCGAGTGCCAGAAGCGTGGGAGGTGACAGTGTGATCGAGGACCGCCGGCTCAACGTCCTGCGAGCCATCGTGGAGGACTACGTCGCCACGCAGGAGCCCGTGGGCTCCAAGGCGCTGGTCGAACGCCACCGCCTCGGCGTCTCGTCGGCCACGATCCGCAACGACATGGCCGCCCTGGAGGACGAGGGCTACCTCACCGCGCCGCACACCAGCGCCGGGCGAATCCCCACCGACAAGGGCTACCGGATGTTCGTCGACCGGCTGGCCGAGGTCAAGGCGCTGTCGATCGCCGAGCGCCGCGCGATCGAGACGTTCCTGTCGGGCGCGATCGACGTCGACGACATCGTCATGCGCAGTGTCAAGATCCTCGCGCAGCTGACCAACCAGGTCGCGATCGTCCAGTACCCGTCCCTGACCCGCTCCACCGTGCGTCACGTCGAGCTCGTCGCGCTCGAGGGCTCGCGGGTCCTGATCGTCGTGATCACCAGCAGCGGCCGGGTCGAGCAGCGCATCGTCGAGCTGGTCGAGACGCCGAGCGAGGGCCTGCTCAGCGACCTGAAGTCGCGCATCGTCCGGGCCACCCTGGGCGAGCGGCTGCCCGAGGCGTCGCTGCGACTGGCCGAGCTCATCGACACGTTCGCCACCGACGACCGCCCCGTCGTCACCTCGATCGTCACGACGCTGGCGAACACGTTCTCCAACGAGCGCTCCGACGAGCGCGTGGCCGTCGGCGGCACGGGGAACCTCGCGCGCTTCGGCGCCGACTTCGACACCGCGATCCGGCCCGTGCTGGAGGCGATGGAGGAGCAGGTCGTGCTGCTGCACCTGCTCGGCGAGGCCACGGTGGGTCCGCACGTGCGGATCGGCCGCGAGACCGGCCGCGACGACCTGTCGGGGACGGCCGTGGTGTCCAGCACCTACGGCCCCGACGGAGAGACCTTCGCCCAACTGGGCACCATGGGACCCACGCGCATGGACTACCCCGCGACGATGGCCGCCGTCGGCGCCGTCGCCCGCTACGTCGGGCGGATCCTCGCCGACGGCTGAGCGATCCACCCAGGAATTGTCGAGAGAGAAAGAGACCTTGGACTACTACGAACTGCTGGGCGTGTCCCGTGAGGCGACCCCGGAGGAGCTGAAGAAGGCGTACCGCAAGCTGGCCCGCCAGCTCCACCCGGACGTCAACGACGCTCCCGACGCGTCCGAGCGCTTCAAGGAGGTCACGAAGGCCTACGAGGTGCTGTCCGACCCGCAGAAGCGCGCGGTCTACGACCGTGGCGGCGACCCGCTGTCGGCCGGCGGCGGCATGGGCGGCGGCTTCGGCCAGGGCTTCAGCTTCGACGACATCATGGACGCGTTCTTCGGCCAGACGTCCTCGCGTGGCCCGCGCCCGCGCACGCAGCGCGGTCAGGACGCCCTGCTGCGCCTGTCGGTCACCCTCGCCGAGGCCGCGTTCGGCGTCAGCCGCGAGATCAAGGTCGACACCGCCGTGACCTGCGAGGTCTGCAACGGCTCCGGAGCCAACGAGGGCTCCGAGCCGGTCACCTGCGGCACCTGCCACGGCCACGGCAACGTCCACCACGTGCAGCGCTCGCTGCTCGGCGACATCCGCACCTCGCGCCCGTGCCCCACGTGCCACGGCTACGGCACCGTCATCCCCGACCCGTGCCGCGAGTGCAACGGCGAGGGCCGTGTGCGCTCGCGCCGCAGCCTGCAGGTCAACGTGCCCGCGGGCGTCGACGACGGCAACCGGATCCAGCTCGCCGGCGAGGGTGAGGTCGGCGCGGGCGGTGGCCCGGCCGGCGACCTCTACATCGAGATCAAGGTCGCCCGTCACCCCGTCTTCACGCGCCACGGCGACGCCCTCGCGTGCCAGATCACGGTGCCCATGACGGCCGCCGCGCTCGGCACCCGGATCGACCTGCCCACCCTCGACGCCGAGCGCGACGACCTCGACGACGTCGAGCGCTCCGTCCCGATCGAGGTGCAGCCGGGCACCCAGTCGGGCGAGACCGTGGTGGCTCGTGGCTTCGGTGTCCCGCGCCTGCGCGGGCCGGGCCGCGGCGACCTCACGGTGCACGTCGTGGTGGAGACCCCGCGCGACCTCGACACCGAGCAGCGCGAGCTGCTCGAGAAGCTCGCCGCCGCCCGCGGCGAGGAGCACGTCGACCCGGTCGTGGGCCACAACTCCCGCTCCGGCGTCTTCGGCCGCATCCGCGACGCCTTCAAGTGAGATCGCTAGAGTCGGCGCATGGCTGCTGACTGCATCTTCTGCAAGATCGTCGAGGGCGAGATCCCGGCCGACATCGTCGCCGAGTCCGAGCACACGATCGCGTTCCGCGACATCAACCCGAAGGCGCCGGTGCACCTGCTGGTCGTGCCGAAGGTGCACGAGCGCGACGCGGCGACCCTCGCCACAGCCCAGCCGGCGATCGCGGCCGAGCTGCTGGCGCAGACCCGCGTCGTGGCCGCGCAGGAGGGCTACGAGGACTACAACCTGGTCTTCAACACCGGTGCCAACGCCGGCCAGACGGTCTTTCACGCGCACGTTCACGTGCTGGCCGGCGTTGACATCTCGAAACTGTTCCTGGCCTGACGGTAGGCTGGAGGGGTATGACTGACGACACTCCCCAGCCACGGCACACGGTGACGATTCCCGCGTCCGTGCCCCTGGTCTCCCTGTTCGGACCCGCCGACGACTTCCTGCGCCTGATGGAGTCCGCCTTCGAGGCGAAGATCCATGCTCGCGGCAACGAGGTCACCATCACGGGCGCGCCTTCGGAGGCAGCCCTGGTCGAACGACTCCTCGACGAGCTCGTGACGATCCTGCGCACCGGCCAGGCGCTCAGCGCCGAGACCGTGGAGCGCAGCATCGGCATGCTCCGCACCGAGACGCAGGAGCGCCCGGCCGACGTGCTGAGCCTCAACATCCTGTCGAGCCGCGGCCGCACGATCCGGCCCAAGACGCTCAACCAGAAGAAGTACGTCGACGCGATCGACGAGCACACGATCGTGTTCGGCATCGGTCCGGCCGGCACCGGCAAGACCTACCTCGCGATGGCCAAGGCCGTGCAGGCGCTGCAGGCCAAGGAGGTCACCCGGATCATCCTGACCCGCCCGGCCGTCGAGGCCGGCGAGCGGCTCGGCTACCTCCCGGGCACCCTCAGCGAGAAGATCGACCCCTACCTGCGCCCGCTGTACGACGCGCTGCACGACATGCTCGACCCCGACTCGATCCCGAAGCTGCTGACGTCGGGCGTCATCGAGGTGGCGCCGCTGGCGTACATGCGCGGCCGCACGCTCAACGACGCGTTCATCATCCTCGACGAGGCGCAGAACACCACGGCCGAGCAGATGAAGATGTTCCTGACCCGCCTGGGCTTCGGCTCCAAGATGGTGGTCACCGGCGACGTCACCCAGGTCGACCTGCCCGGCGGTGCCACCAGTGGCCTGCGCGTCGTGCAGCAGATCCTGGACGACGTCCGCGACGTGCACTTCAGCCGGCTCACCAGCCACGACGTCGTCCGGCACAAGCTGGTCGGCCGCATCGTGGCCGCGTACGACGACTACGAGGCGAACGGACGCAGCCGCTCCGAGGTCGCCGGGGGAGCGCATGACCGTCGACGTCCTCAATGAGTCCGGCGTCGACGTCGACGTCGCCGCCCTCACGTCGCTGTGCCGGTTCGTCATGCGCCGCATGCGACTGCACCCCCAGACCGAGATGACGCTGCGGCTCGTCGACGTCGACACGATCGCGGTCCTGAACCAGCAGTGGATGGGCAAGCAGGGTCCCACCGACGTGCTGTCGTTCCCCATGGACGAGCTGACGCCGGGCCGCGAAGACGAGGAGCTCGACGCGGGCTACCTCGGCGACATCGCCCTGTGCCCGCAGGTCGCCGAGCAGCAGGCCCCCGCGGCCGGGCACGAGCGCGACGACGAGATGGCGCTGCTCACGGTCCACGGGATCCTGCACCTGCTCGGCTACGACCACGCCGAGCCCGAGGAGCACGCCGAGATGTTCGGCATCCAGGGCCGACTGCTGCTCGAGTGGGCCGACCCCGCCCTGCGGGAGCAGTGATTCCCGCATGAGTGGCCCAGCCATAGTCCTGGCGATCTTCCTGGTCGTGCTGGCGGGCCTGCTCGTCGCCGTGGAAGCCGCCATCTCCACCTTCTCCAAGGCACGCGCCGACGAGCTCACCGAGGCCGGCGTCGGCGGCGCCAAGCGGCTCGTGCGGATCCTCGAGGACCCCGCGCCGTACCTGAACTCCGTCCTGCTGCTGCGCATCGTCGCCGAGACCACCGGCATCGTCCTGGTCGCGGCGATCGTGGCCGACGAGGTCGCGGGCTACTGGCAGAACGTCCTGATCGCGGCCGGCGTCATGTCGGTGGTGTCGTTCGTCGTGATCGGCGTCGGCCCCCGCACCCTCGGGCGCCAGCACTCCGAGAGCATCGCGATCGCGTCCGCCGGCCCCGTGATCTGGCTGACCGTGTTGCTCGGCCCCGTGCCCCGACTGCTGATCTACCTGGGCAATGCCCTGACCCCCGGCCGCGGCTTCGCCGAGGGGCCGTTCGCCTCCGAGGTCGAGGTGCGCGAGCTGGTCGACCTCGCCGCCGCCAGCTCGGTGATCGAGTCCGACGAGTCGAAGATGATCCAGTCGGTGTTCGAGCTGGGCGACACGATCGCGCGCGAGGTGATGGTGCCGCGCCCCGACCTGGTCTACATCGAGCGGCACAAGACGCTGCGCCAGGCGATGTCACTGGCTCTGCGCAGCGGCTACTCGCGCATCCCGGTGATCGGCGAGAACCTCGACGACGTCATCGGCATGGCCTACCTCAAGGACATCACGAAGCGCGTCTTCGACAACCACGCCGCGGAGACCACCGAGAAGGTCGAGTCGATCTGTCGTCCGTGCGTCTACGTGCCCGACACGAAGCACGCCGACGACCTGCTGCGCGAGATGCAGGCCCAGCGCACGCACGTGGCGATCGTCATCGACGAGTTCGGCGGCACCGCGGGCATGGTGACGATCGAGGACATCCTCGAGGAGATCGTCGGCGAGATCACCGACGAGTACGACGACGAGCCCGACGAGCGCGAGCAGCTCTCCGACGGCGTCTGGCGCGTCAGCGCCCGCTTCGACGTCGACGACCTCGAGGAGCTCTTCGGCATCCCGGTCGAGGACGAGGACGTCGACTCCGTCGGTGGCCTCATGGCCAAGCACCTGGGCACCGTCCCGATTCCGGGCTCGGTCGTCGAGGTCAACGGCCTGCGCCTCGAGGCCCAAGCGCCTCAGGGTCGCCGCAACCGCATCGGCCGGGTCGTCGTCTCGCGCGTCGAGCCGCTGGACGTCACCGCCGGCGCCTGAGCCCGGCCGGTACATTCGTGGCATGGACCTGACCCCCGAGGACGCGAAGCTCGTGACGCTCGCCCGGACCTCCCGTGCCCGTCTCGGAGTGGCCCAGGGGGCCGCGGTGCGCGACCTCGACGGGCGCACCTACACGGCCGCGACGGTGCACCTGGACACGCTGCGGATCTCGGCCCTCGACCTCGCGGTCGCAATGGCCGTCTCGTCCGGAGCCAAGGGCCTCGAGGCCGCCGCGCTGGTGACCGAGGGCGACGTCCCGGTCGGCCTGGACTCGGTGATCGAGTTCGGCGGCTCCGGCGTCACCGTGGTGGTCGCCGACCCGGCGGGTGCCGTCGACACGGTGCTGTCCACATGAGCACGCCCGAAGGCTTCCGCTCGGGCTTCGCCTGCTTCGTCGGCCGGCCCAACGCCGGCAAGTCCACGCTGACGAACGCCCTCGTGGGCGGCAAGGTCGCGATCACCTCCTCGCGTCCCCAGACCACGCGCCACGTCATCCGCGGCCTCGTCCACCGCGACGACGCCCAGCTCGTGCTGGTCGACACCCCCGGCCTGCACAAGCCGCGCACGCTGCTGGGCCAACGCCTCAACGACCTGGTCCGCACCACGTGGGCCGAGGTCGACACGGTGGGCATGTGCCTGCCGGCGAACGAGAAGATCGGCCCGGGCGACCGGTTCCTCATCAAGGAGATCGCGGCGCTGCGCAAGAAGCCGGTGTTCGCCATCGCGACCAAGACCGACCTCGTGACCCCCGCACGACTGGCGGAGCACCTCATGGACATCGCCGCCGCCGGCGAGGAGGCAGGCCTGACGTGGCGCGAGGTCGTGCCGGTGTCGGCCGTGGCGGGGGACCAGGTCGACCTGCTGGCCTCGCTGCTGATCGACACCCTCCCGCCCGGGCCGCCGCTGTACCCCGAGGGCCAGCTGACCGACGAGCCCGAGGAGACCCTCATCGCGGAGATCATCCGCGAGGCCGCG
>JBEVDF010000054.1:0-3000 GCA_040514145.1 Aeromicrobium sp. | reverse complement strand
CGACCTCGTAGTTGAGGGCGAACGAGCGCATGTCCATGTTGCTGGAGCCGATCACCGCGACGGTGTCGTCGACGGAGAAGTGCTTGGCGTGCAGCACGAACGGCTCGGGGTAGAGCCAGATCCGCACGCCCGCGCGGAGCAGCCCCTCGTAGTAGGAACGCTGGGCGTGGGCGACCATGAACTGGTCGGCCGTCGCGCCCACGAAGAGCTCGACCTCGACACCGCGCTGGGCGGCGGTCGTGACGGCGTACAGCAGCGAGTCGTCGGGCACGAAGTAGGGGCTGGTCAGCGAGAGCCGCCGCTCGGCGGAGTAGAGCATCGCGTTGAAGAGACGCAGGTTGTTCTCGGTGGCGAAACCCGGCCCGCTCGGCACCACCTGCACGCCGACCCCGGTGAGCGCGCCGGGTCGGTCGGTGGGCGGCGGCGGGACCTCGGCGACGAGGTGCTGGAGGTTCTCGCCGGTCTCGGCGAACCAGTCGGTGGCGAAGACGACGTTGAGCTCCTGGACGGCGGGGCCCTCGACGCGGGCCATCAGCTCGACCCACGCGCGCCCGAGCTTCTGGTTCTTCGGCTTGTCGTAGCAGGGCTCGATCAGGTTCTGCGAGCCGCTGAACGCGACCCGGCCGTCGACGACCAGGATCTTGCGGTGGTTGCGCAGGTCCGGCCGGCGTACCTCGCCCTTGAACGGCCGGATCGGCAGCATCGCCGCCCACTGGATCGACGTGGGTCCGAGCTTGGCGAGCATCTCCTTGTAGACCGGGATGCCCCTCGAGCCGATGTGGTCGAAGAGGAACCGCACCGTCACGCCGCGCTCGGTCGCGCGCACCAGCTCCTCGAAGAACGGACCGGTCATCTCGTCCCACGCCGAGATGTAGAACTGCACGTGCACGTAGTCGGTCGCGCCGGCCACCTCGCGGGCCATCTGCTCGATGCCGCCCCGGTAGTCCTCGATCAGCTCCACGGTGTTGCCGAAGCTGAGCGGCAGCACGCCGAGCTTCCGGTTCAGCCGGGCGAAGCTCTGGACCAGCGGGGGCAGCTCCAGGCGACGCTCGTGGTCCTCGATGTCCTCCAGGTGCGCGGCCGCCAGGATCGCGGCGTTCACCTCCGCCTGCTGTGCGCGGCGCTTCTTGCCGACGGAGGTCCGGCCGAAGAGCAGGAAGAGGAGGAAGCCCAGGAACGGGATCGCGAGGATCAGCAGCAGCCAGGCCATCGCGGTCTGCGGCCGGCGCCCGCCCGGGAGCACGACCAGCGCACAGACGACGATCGCGATGTTCGCGACCACCAGCGCGGCACTGATGAGCGCAGGGATCGACGACACCAGGTCCGACATGCCGGTGCCCGTCAGCCGAGCAGACGCTGCTTGGCCGCCGCGAACTCGTCGTCGCTGAGGATGCCCTGCTGGTGCAGCTGGGCGAGCTCCTGGATCTTCGAGACCAGGTCGTCGCCCCCGGCTGCGGCGGCCGGCGCGGGAGGCGGTGGCGGGGCGTACTGCTGCGGCGGGGGCGGGGCGTACTGCTGCTGCTCGTACGCCGCGGCCTCCGCCTGCTGCTCGGCGCGAGCCTGCTGACGGCGGTTGATGGCGTTGGACGTGGCGGTCGCCGTGCCGGCGATCACGGCGGTGCGCGCCATCGTGCCGATGAGTCCGGGGCGTCCGACTCGACGGATCATGGTCAGGCCTCCTGTGCTGCGAACGCCGCGTCGACGTCCTCCGGTGCGATCCGGGCGAACAGCGCGATCTCCGCGCCGAGGCCCTCGAGCTCGTTGACCGCCTCGCGCGCCCAGACCTCCTCGAAGACCAGCGCCAGGCCCTGCTGGTCGTCGCCGAGCGAGTCGGTGAGCACCTCGAGGTCGGCGTCGCTGAGCAGGTCGTTCTCGTCGACGTCGAGGCCGGCGAGCGCCGCCGGCAGCCCCTCCTCGAGGTCGAGCAGGCCGAGCCGGCCGTCGTCGTCACGCAGGGCCACCACGCAGTCGATCAGCCGGATCGATCCGGCCTGGACGGGCTTGCGCACGACCGACACCATGTCGGCGAGCCCCACGTCGTTGGGGAACGCCACGAACAACACCTCGACCGGTCCTCGCCTCATCGACCTCTCCTCGTGACGTCGGCTCATCGTCGAGCCTCGTGGGTCGACCCTAGGGAGGCCGCGTCGGCGTAGCGTCACCCGAGAAGGGTGAGCCGCGATCGCTGGTCCGCTGAGGACGATAGGCCCGGCGGGGACGCTCCCCGTCCCAGGACGGAGTACGACGTGTCGATGACCAGCGCTGCACCTCGACCGGCCCTGCCCCGCGGCGTGCTCGTCCTGGTCGGTGCCGCCGCCATCGTGATCGTGGTCGGCGGCATGAAGGCGTCCGCGGACATCTTCGCGCCGGCGTTCCTCGCGCTCGTCCTCACGGTGCTCGCCCACCCGCTGCGCAAGTGGCTGGACCGCTGGATGCCGTCGTGGGCGGCGTCGCTGGTCTGCACCGTCGCGATCTACCTGCTCGTCGTCGCGCTCGCCCTGGCCGTCGTCGTCTCCGTGGCCCGGTTCGCCACCCTGCTGCCGACGTACACCGAGGAGTTCCAGCAGCGCATCGACGACTTCACGTCCTGGCTGACCGATGCCGGGGTGTCCCAGGCGCAGATCGACAAGGTCGGCTCGTCCTTCGACCTCAGCCAGCTCGGCGGCTTCATCGGCGACCTGCTCGGCGAGCTGATGGGCCTGGTGTCCAACCTCTTCTTCATCCTCACGCTGGTGCTCTTCATGACGATGGACGGCGGCTCGTTCCCCCGCCAGC
Organism: Aeromicrobium sp.; assembly: GCA_040514145.1. Classification (GTDB taxonomy): domain Bacteria; phylum Actinomycetota; class Actinomycetes; order Propionibacteriales; family Nocardioidaceae; genus Aeromicrobium. The sequence continues at coordinate 225 of JBEVDF010000054.1, read as the reverse complement.
TGGAGCGGGCCCGCGCCGCTCGTCCGCTCGTCGTCGACGCGATCTCGGAGTTCGCCAGCGGCACCCGCCGCTACCTCGCGGTGTCGACGGTCTTCGGCCTCATCGTCGCCGTCCTCGACACGCTCGCGCTCGAGATCATCGGCGTACCGGCCCCGCTGCTGTGGGGCCTGCTGGCCTTCATCACCAACTACATCCCCAACATCGGCTTCGTCATCGGCCTGATCC